>JAURWH010000150.1 GCA_030655055.1 bacterium | reverse complement strand
ATAAATTTCCAGCGCTCCCAGGTCTATATCTGCAACATCCTCAAGTGCCGGCCCCCGGACAACCGCAATCCCCTGCCGGCCGAGATCGAGCTCTGCGAACCCTATCTGATCAAACAATTGGAGATCATCAAGCCGGCGGTGATCTGCACCCTGGGCACCTTTGCCTCGCAGACCCTGCTGAAGACCGACATCCCCATCTCCAAGCTCCGGGGAAAGATACATTATTATCAAAACATCAAACTCGTTCCCACCTTTCATCCGGCGGCGCTGCTGCGCAACCCGGCCTGGAAGCGGGATACCTGGGAGGACGTGAAACTAGTGCGTCAGATATACGACCAGGAGGTTAAGAATGGCCGATAGCCAACAGCCCGCCGAACGCAAACCGTTGGACCGGCAATTGCCGGACCGGCCGGTGCCGGACAGACAGATGCCGGACCGGGTGCCGCCCCAGTCCCAGGAGGCCGAGATGGCCGTGCTGGGCTCGATGCTTTTGGACAGCGAGGCCGTCAGCCGGGCGGTGGAAGTGATCGCCGACGAGCACAACTTTTACTTCGGCGCCCATCGCAAGATCTACCGGGCGGCGGTCACCCTGTACGAGCGCAGCCAGCCGGTGGACCTGGTCACTTTGGCCGAAGAACTGCGCCGCCAGAAATGCCTGGACGAGGTGGGCGGCCCGGTCTACCTGACCAAGCTGACCGACAGCGTGGCCACCTCGGCCAACATCGACTATTACGCCCGGATAGTGGTGGAGAAGGCGGTGCTGCGCCGCCTGATAAACACCGCCTCCGAGATCATCTCCTTCAGCTACCAGGCCACCGAGAACCCCGAGGAGCTTTTGGACCGCTCGGAGCAGATGATCTTTTCCATCAAGGAACAGCGCCTGCGCAAGAGCCTGATCCCGCTGAAGACCTTCATCCACGACAGCTTTGAGACGGTGGAGAAACTGTTCCGGGAGAAGCGGCACATCACCGGGCTGGAGACCGGCTTCACCGACCTGGACCTGATGACCTCCGGCCTGCAGAAGGGCGACCTGATAATCGTGGGAGCCCGGCCCTCGGTGGGAAAGACCGCCTTTGCCTTGAACATCGCCCAGCACGTGGCGGTGCAGAACCAGATCCCGGTGGCGGTGTTCAGCCTGGAAATGTCCAAGGAGCAGCTGGTGCTGCGCCTGCTGTGCGCCGAGGCCCGGGTCTCGGGCCACAAGGTCCGCAGCGGCTATCTTTCCCAGGAGGAATGGCCGGCCCTGGTCAGCGCGGCCTCGGTATTGCACCAGGCCCCCATGTACATCGACGACAGCTCGGCCATGAGCCCGCTGGAGATCCGGGCCAAGGCCCGGCGGCTGAAGTCCGAGGTGGACCTGGGCCTGGTGGTGGTGGATTACCTGCAGCTGATGCGGGGCTCGTCCTCCCGCGTCGAGAACCGCCAGCAGGAGATCTCCGAGATCTCCCGTTCCCTCAAGGCCCTGGCCAAGGAGTTGAACGTTCCGGTGATCGCCCTGTCCCAGCTTTCCCGTTTAAGCGAACAGCGGGGCCAGGATTCCCGGCCCATCCTGTCCGACCTGCGTGAATCGGGGGCCATCGAGCAGGACGCCGACGTGGTGATGTTCCTGCACCGGGACAAGACGCCCTACAAGAGCAAGGAGGAGTGGACCCCGGAATCCAGCATGGAGTCCGAGGTAGCCGACCTGATAGTGGCCAAGCAGCGCAACGGCCCGGTGGGCACCAAGAAACTGACCTTCCTGCGGAGCTACACCCGGTTCGAGAATTACAGCCAGCGCCAGGACGAGGGCCAGGAATAGGCGTTTTCCACGGCGGGGAAACTTACTGATCATGCCATGAACAATAAATTGGATGCGTAAATAAACCATTACTTAATGCCTTCACAAAATAACAATAATTATCCGGCCAAGGTTCTTGCCGGAATAGGCCAGGCCACCCTGGATTCTTTTCAGGAATGGGGCTCGGCCTTTTATTTATTCGGCCGGATCATCCTGGCCTTAAGGCACGTATTCAGGAATTCCAGCCTGATCCTTCAGCAGATGATGGTGATGGGGGTCAATTCCCTGCCGCTGGTGCTGTTCTCGGCCGTCTTCACCGGGATGGTGGCGGCGGTCCAGGCCGCCTACCAGATGCAGGGGCTGGTGCCGCCCATCTGGCTGGGCACCGGGATCGCCCGGGCGGTGATGATAGAACTGGGCCCGGTGCTGACCGCGCTGGTGGTGGCGGGACGGGTGGGGGCGGGCATCGCCGCCGAACTGGGCACCATGCGGGTGACCGAGCAGATCGACGCCCTGGAGACCATGGCCATAGACCCGGTTTCCTTCCTGGTTATGCCCCGGTTCGTGGCCGGGGCGGTGATGTCGCCGGTGCTGACCATCTTCGCCAACTTCGTGGCCCTGATCGGCGGCTGGCTGGTGGCGGTGGCCTCGGTGGGCATCTCCTCCCAGGTCTACCTGGACGGGTTAAGGTTCCACTTCCACACCAAGGACCTGATGGGGGGCATAGTGAAATCAATATTCTTCGGCATCATCATCGCCACTTCCGGGTGCTTTCACGGGTTCGCCACCGAGGGCGGGGCGGAGGGGGTGGGCCGGGCCACCACCAAGGCGGTGGTCACTGCGGCGGTGCTGATACTGATATTCGATTACATAGTGTCAGCCTGGATATTCGGGTGAAACATTAGCCACAGAGGCTCAGAGACACAGAGGGAATAGTAAACTCCGAATGGAGGACAATCATGGACAAATTCGCCCAAAACACAGCCCTGATAGGTCTGGGGCTTGGCCTCTTGGCCCTGATCATCCTGGTGGTTTCCATTGCCCTGAAGGTCAAAAAGAAGATCGGGCTGGGCTCTGTATGGAGCGCTTTCCTGTTCTTCCTGATCCTGCTCCTGGCCGGGGCCTCGATGTTCTCGCTGTCCCTGTTTGCCCGGACCTACAGCCTGCTGAACAACGATCAGCTCATCGGCACGGTTACTGCGCTGAAGACAGAAAGTGGCCTGCAGATGAGCTATACAGATGAATCCACCGGCGCCAAGCACGTCTTCCCCCTGGCCGGGGACCAGTGGATGATCCAGGGCTACATCCTGCGATGGAAGCCGTTCTTAAGATTCCTGGGAGCCAAACCCTATTACCGGGTCACCCGTTTTTCCGGGCGCTGGGAGTCGGCCGATTCCACCACTATCTGCAATTATCAGCTGGTCAAGGAACCGGGATACTGGGGAACCCTGCTGCGCTACGGGCAAAAATACCCTTTGATAGATGCGGTCCAGGGAATAGCCGCCTTCCAGTATCCTGATCCCAATGCTTACGCCGTATACATCACCGATGCAGGGTTTGTTTTAAAGAAATAACCCCTCCCTTGTCCACTTTCGATTGTAAAGCAAGCCTTTCTTCTCAGTGCAGGCTCTCCCCGCAGCGGGGAGGGTTGGTAGAGGTCCGAAGCCAGGAGCTAACAATTAAATGCCGTTTCATACTTAAATGATAACTATCCGCGATCTACATAAATCCTACGGGCACAAAAAGGTCCTGGACGGGGTGGGGCTGGAGATCCAGACCGGCGAGACCATGGTGATCATGGGGCGCTCCGGCTGCGGCAAGAGCGTGCTGCTGCGCCACATCATCGGCCTGGCCCGGCCCGACCTGGGCACGGTTACCATCGACGGCACCGACATCACCCGGATAAAAAAGCACGAGCTGTATGCCATACGCCGGAGGTTCGGGATGCTGTTCCAGGGGGCGGCCCTGTTCGACTCCATGACCGTGGCCCAGAACGTGGGCCTGGGGCTTAAGGAGCATTCCGATCTGGATGATGCCAGCATCGCCGGGAAGGTGGCCGAAAAGCTGGCCCTGGTGGGCATGTCCGGCACTGAAAAACTGATGCCCTCGGAGCTTTCCGGGGGGATGAAGAAAAGGGTGGGGCTGGCCCGGGCCCTGGCCATGGATCCGGACTACATCCTTTACGACGAGCCCACCACCGGCCTGGACCCCATCACCGCCGACAAGATCAACGACCTGATGATGACCCTGGCCGCCAAGCTATCCATCACTTCCATCGCGGTCACCCACGACATGGTCAGCGCCAACAAGATCGCCGACCGGATAGCCATGCTGCACCAGGGCCGGATAATCTTCTGCGGCACCCCGGAACAGATAAAAAAGTCGCCCGACCAGAACATCCAGCAGTTCATCCGGGGCGAGGCGGACTGAAAATAAAAAAACCAGGCTTTCGCCTGGTTTTTTAAAATGGTGGCACGGGACAGAGTTGAACTGCCGACGCAGGGATTTTCAGTCCCTCGCTCTACCACCTGAGCTACCGTGCCAACTATCTATAATTTCTTTAACGGCCTTATGGCTTTTTAGGGATTTCAAATATTTTTCCCTTAAAAGAGCTGCCGACTTTTCCGGAAATGATTCAGTGTATACTATCTCCAAAGGCCTGCGATATTTTGTGGCATCAACACCGCCAGAATTGTGTTTTAAGAGTCTTTCCTGCAAACAAGCCGTGCTGCCGATGTAAAACCTTTTATCTTTCAGGCTCTGAAGTATGTATATGAAATATACTGTCATTCCTAACTGCCGCCGCCCCCGATTTATCGGGGCGCTCTACCACCTGAGCTACCGTGCCCCAGATCCAAATATAAATACAAAAGCCCTGTATTACAGAGCTTTGTTTATGGCGGGATCGACGGGGTTCGAACCCGCGACCTCCTACGTGACAGGCAGGCGTTCTAAACCAAGCTGAACTACGACCCCACCATAAACAACGAATTATAGCATAATCTAAAAAGCCTGTCAACTATCTAAAAGGGCCGGTAAAATAAATTCTAAATCCCGGGCCGGAATATCCGGGATAAAACGTCTGTTTGGAGTTGACAGATAAAAGCTATAATAGTATAATAAACGCAGGTATTTGCTAAAAAACAACCACTAATAATATCAGGAGCCCGACATGAAAAAGACACTGATCTTAGCTCTCGTACTGGCCGCCTTTTTTAGCGCCGGTTCTGCCCAGACCATGCCCGGAGCGCCAGCCGACAGCGGTTCCAGCTTCACAGGCGGCATGGGATTGACCATGATAGACGGCAAGGCCTATTTCCTGCTGCAGCTGACCCCGGAACTGCGGTTCTCCAAGCTGGGGGTGGGCCTGGATGTTTCCCTGCTGGTGAACAACGACGGCATCCGCAAGGAAGAATGGAAGCCGGCCAGCAAGATGATGCGGCTGGTCCGCTATGTCAGCTGGGGCAACCGGACCGACAAGTTCTACACCCGGGTAGGGGCCCTGGACGCCACCACCCTGGGCAACGGGTTTTTGATGAGCAACTACAGCAACCGGGCCGACGACCTGAACCGCAAGATCGGGATGGAGCTCAACCTGAAGTTCCCCTGGGGCGAGGCCCCGACCCTGTTCGGCATCCAGTCCATGGTCTCCAACTTCGACCGGGCCGAGATCTACGGCCTGCGGGGCTTCGTCTGCCCCCTGTCCGGCACCGGCATCCCCATCATCAAGGGATTTGAAGTGGGCGGTACGGTGGTCACCGATGTCGACCCCGACCAGACCAGCGCTACCAATGACGCTGTGACCGCCTTCGGCGCCGACCTGGGCCTGCCCATCATCAATACCGCCATCCTGGGAAGCCGGATCTATTACGATTTCGGGCAGATCAAGGATTACGGCCACGGCAACGCGGTGGGGATCTCGGCCCTGGTCTCCTTCCCCGGCAATATGGTCACCCT
>JAURWH010000149.1 GCA_030655055.1 bacterium | reverse complement strand
TCCAAGAAGGGGCTGACGGCCACGGGCAAGGTCTGGAGCGGCAAGGTTTGGGCTAACGTCAACAAGGTCAGCAAGAAGAGCAAGTTCGAGCTGGAATCGCCCACCGCGGTGGCCGCGGTCCGGGGCACTGTCTACCGGATGTCGGTGATGCCCGACAGCAGCACCAAGGTGGCTGTTTACCAGGGCGAGGTCAAGGTGGTGGTCAACCCCGACTTCTTTGCCAACCAGAAGAAGAAGCAGGGCGGCCGGGAGGGGGAGATAGAGGGCCCGCAGCAGATAGCCGGACCGGTGGAGGTCAAGCTGGAGCAGTGGGTTCAGATAGTCAAGGCCCAGATGGAGATCACCATCAACGCCGACGGCACCTATGGCATAGTCAACTTCAACCCCATCATAGACAGCCAGGACGAGTGGGTGAAGTGGAACCAGGAACGGGACATGAAACTGGGCCGCAAACAGTAGAAACAATGCCACAAAGGCGCAGAGACACAGAGGATTTTAAAAACCTTGCCGTTCTTGGTGTCACTTCGACAAGCTCAGTGCACCGCTTAGTGGCAAAATATACAACTCGGAGTTGAAATGAAGAAATATCTTGCATTGGCTGTTATTATAACCCTGGCTGCTGTTTCCTGCGGGCCGGTGTTCGTGTCGATCCGCCGGACCGAGAAGCCCCGGCTGGAGATCCCGGCCATCAAGCGGGTGGCGGTGGTCGATTTCGTCGACCCCTACAACCGCAACCTGGGCCCGGGAGTGGGCAACGTGCTGGTCTCCAAGCTGGCCGAGCAGGGCTATTACGAGATGATGGAGCGGGAGAAGATCAATTCGGTGATGTCCGAGCACAAGTTCAACCTGACCGGGGCGGTGGATCCCAACACGGTCAAGATGCTGGGCGGCCTGCTGGGGGTGGACGCCATCATCACCGGCGAGATCCTGGCCTACAAGGTGGAGACCTCCAGGAGGACCGAGAAGGTGGAGCGCAAGGAGGGCACCGGCCGCTACGAAGAGGTGGTCAAAAAGAAACCCTTCAGCGACAAGACATACAAGGTCAAGGAAGAGATAATGAAGACGGTGCTGGTGGACGAGGAACGGACCACCAAAAGCGGCACGGTCTCCATCAACTACCGTCTGATAGACATAGTTTCCGGCAAGGTGGTAGCCAGCAAGTCCCAGTCGGCCAGCTACAACAAATGGTTCAAGGACAACATCCCGGGCGACGACCAGATATTGAGCGGCCTGCTGAATGAGGTCACCGACGCCTTTGTGGGCGACATCTCCCCCCATTATGTCAACGTTGCCAAAAGGCTGATCAAGAGCAAGGCCGATCCCAATGACATCGGCAGCAAGTATGCCAAGGCCGGAGAATGGCAACGGGCGGCTGAGATATGGGAGCGTTCGGCCTCATCCCTGCCCGGCGATCCGGGGCTGTGGCATAACATAGGGGTGGCCTACGAAGCCCTGGGCAGCTATGACAAGGCCCTGGAATCATACAAGAAGGCCTCAGACCTAGACCCGGCCAATGAAACCTATATTCAGGATCAGGCCGGAGTGCGGGATGCATACCGAAGGGGTTTGGTGCAGTAAGGGGGCAATTTAATCACGATTTTCTTGTAAAAGGGAGCGTTTTACGCTCCCTTTTACCGTTATAATTGGCTTGACTTTTTCGTTGATTTGTGGTATCATAACCCTCTTGCATAATTGCAGTTATACTTCTTAATTAAAATATCTCTTAAAGTAAAGATATCATCCATGTTGTTCCTGCTCAAGAAATTAGTAAGCTATATGCTGAATCCGATGACCATTATCCTGCTGTTGTTGGTGCCAGGGTTGTTATTCCTGTGGCTGAAAAAGCATAGGAAAACCGGATTATGGATGATCGCCTTGGGAGTTGCGGCCTATGTCTTTGCCGGTTTTGGGTTGATCGGAAACATCCTGCTCAGGGGGCTGGAGAATAAATACCCCCCGTTGCTTGATGCCCCCCCCAGGGCTGCCGGGGCCAAATGGGTGGTGGTGCTGGGGGCGGGCATGACCAGCGATCTTAAAGTCCCCCTGACCTCGCAATTGACCGAGGGTTCGGCCATCCGCACCATCGAAGGCATCAGGATCTGGCGGCAGATCAGGGGATCCAAACTCATCTTCTCCGGCGGTGCGGTGTTCAACACCCAGTCCGAGGCCTATGGGATGTCCGGGTTGGCCAGACAATTGGGCGTTCCTGATACTGCGGTCAGCCTGGAGGATAGATCATTGGATACCGATGATCAGGCCCGATTGATCAAAGCAATGGTTAAAGGGGATACCGTGGTGCTGGTGACCTCGGCCGCTCATATGCAACGCTCGGTTTCATTGTTTCAAAAGCAGGGAGTGGCGGTGATCCCGGCTCCCACGCATTACCTTATCAAGGACGAGCCAAAGTTCAAACCCAGCCGGCTTTTCCCCAATTCCGGAAACATAATGGCGGCCGAGACCCTGTTTCACGAATACCTGGGACTGGCCTGGTCCAAACTCAGAGGAAGGATATGATCTTACAATTCATCGACGTTTTCATCCACCTGGACAAATACCTGACCACCATCATTCAGAGCTACGGGACCTGGACCTATCTGATACTTTTCGCCATCATCTTCTGCGAGACCGGGCTGGTGGTGCTGCCGTTCCTGCCGGGGGATTCCCTGATCTTCGCCGCCGGGGCCCTGGCAGCGCTGGGGGCGCTGGACATCAAGTGGCTGATCATCCTGATGTGCCTGGCGGCGGTGGCCGGGGACACGGTCAATTACTGGATAGGATACTGGGTGGGGCCGAAGATCTTCCAGAAGGAGAACGTGAAACTGCTCAACAAGAAGCACCTGATGGAGGCCCACGCCTTTTACGAGAAGTACGGGGGGATCACCATCATCCTGGCCCGTTTCATGCCCTTCGTCCGCACCTTTGCCCCGTTCGTGGCCGGCATCGGCACCATGTCCTACTGGCGTTTCATGTCATACAACGTGGTCGGGGGCATTCTCTGGATCAACATCTTCGGCTGGCTGGGTTATTACTTCGGCAATATGCCCTATATCAAGAAGAATTTCAGCCTGGTGATCCTGGCCATCGTCATAATATCGGTGATGCCGGCGGTGATCGAGTACTTTAAACGCAGGCGCCGGGCCGGGATTCAGGCGAAAGGATCGAATTAACGAATGACAGAGACAACTTCCATATCCCACCTGGTGAAATACGAGGATCTGAACCATCACGGCACATTGTTCGCCGGGCGGATGTCCGAGTGGATGGTGGAGGCCTGTTTCATCTGCGCGGCCCAGGCGGTGAAGAGGCCGGAGGACGTGGTCTGCGTCCAGGTCCACGGGATGAGCTTCATCAAGCCGGCCCGGCGGGGCGACATCATCCGGGTGGAATCCCAGCTGGCCTACCTGGGACAGAAGAGCCTGACGGTCTACGGACAGGTCTTCGCAAATCAGGAAACCGTGCCCTACGTCACCAGCTTCGCCACCTTCGTCACCATCGACCAGCAGGGCAAGCCCTACGCCCACGGCCTGACGCTGTCACCGGAATACATCCAGCAGAACCAGGCCATATACCAGAAGGCCAGGGAACTGAGAAAATAGCCTAGACTACGCTGTTATTTTATAAGGAAACCAGGAAGACAGGAAATATTTTTAAAAGATGCCTTAGTCCCCATTTATGGTAATAATCAATACTAATCCGCGTTAATCAGCGTCCTAGATAGATTCAGGATCTGACCATGCATAAACAGACTGGAACCACATGAATTATCCCATCGTAGCCATCATCGGACGCCCCAACGTGGGCAAGTCCACCCTGTTCAACCGGATCCTCAAATCCAAGGAGGCCATCGTTGACGATATGCCCGGGGTGACCCGGGACCGCAATTACGCCATAGCCGACTGGAACGGGAAATACTTTTACCTGATAGACACCGGCGGGCTGGTGCCCAACACCAAGGACCGGATGGAGAACTCCATCAAGCGCCAGGTGGATGCGGCCATGGAAGAGGCGGATCTTCTTTTGTTCCTGGTGGACCGCAAGAGCGGCATGACCGACGCCGACGCCCAGATAGCCAAGATGGTCCGCAAGCAGGGGAAACCCATTGTGCTGGCGGTCAACAAAGTGGACAAGCCCAAGGACGAGGCCGAGGCGTACGAGTTCATGAAACTGGGGCTGGGCGAACCTTTGCTGATAGCGGCCGGCCCGGGCCTGTCCATCGGCGAACTGCTGGACGATGTGGTCAATAAACTGCCCCCCAGCCCGGAGAAGGACCTTAATGACAAGGCCGTCCATGTGGCCATCGTGGGCAAGCCCAACGTGGGAAAATCCTCGCTGGTCAACGCCATCGTGGGCCGGGAGCGGGTGATAGTGGATTCGGTGCCGGGCACCACCAGGGATTCGGTGGACACCATCTTCAACTGGAACGACCAGGAATTCGTGCTGATAGACACCGCCGGTTTAAGGCGCAAGACCAGCGCCCACGACGACGTGGAGTTCTACACCCGGCTGCGGACCGAACGGGCGGTGGAGCGCTGCCAGGTGGGGGTGCTGGTGCTGGACAGCTCCGAGGGGCTGTCCCATCTGGACACCACTTTGGTGGCAATGCTGGAGACCTCCAACAAGGCCCTGGTGGTGGTGATCAACAAATGGGACCTGATGACCGAAGAAAACAAGGCCAATTACCTGGGCTGGCTTAAAGGTCAGCTGGCCTTCGTCAACTTCGCCGAATTCGTCTTCACCTCGGCCCTCAACAGCGACGGGGTCTTTAACCTGTTGCAGAAGATACTCAACGCCTATCACCACTGGAACAAGGTCTTTGAACCGGCGGTGGTGGTCCAGGCCTTTGAGGATACCATCAAGAAACTGCACCCGCCGGCGGTGAGGGGCAAGGACATCACCCTTTATTCCATCAGGCAGGAGGGACAGGCCCCGCCCCGGTTCGTGATAGAGAGCAACCTGCCAAATCTGATACCCACCAACTATCTCCGTTACCTTCAGAGCAGCCTGCACACCAGGCTGGCCATCACCGGCACGCCGATCAGGCTGATGTTCCAGAAGTCCAAGGCGCCCTCGGGCTGGAAGAAACGGCAGATGCTGGATTTCGGGAAGAGGCCCAAGTTCCGGGCGGAACTGGAAAACAGCAAGTAAGGTAAATTACATTATATAAGGAAGCCGGGTGCAATATGAGCAAAGCATCTTTTTCGAGAATAATCGAAATCGTAATTGGTCTTGTGGCAATATTATTCGCACTTATTTACATATTGATTTCAATCCCTGAATTAGTTAGTAGCTACAACAGGATCAATAACTTATTTAGAATAGTATCTTTTACTATTTTATTTAGCTTCAATTTGACTTGTTTAATATCCTCCGGCATTGTAGTAGTATGGGAAAAATACAAAAAACCATTTTTTTGGTTTAATTTAAATTGTTTGTCGTTAGTCTTGTTACTAGTTTATAGTTTAATAGATATGGCAGGACAATCAGAATCGTTTCTGTCATTTATAATAAACTATCTTTACGGATTATTATTCTATTTGCCAATTATTTTATTGTTTTTGTTTTTCTGTAGTTACTTTAGAAAACGTTATACTACTAATTATTCGGGGAAATTAATTACTTGATTTGTTTTAACGAATTTGTGTTTAACGTCAAGGGTAAAAAGAGAACTTTATGTTGTATCGTATACTATTCATCATAGGAGCTTACCTGACCGGAGGCATTCCCTTCGGCTACCTGGCCGGAAAGATCCTCAAGGGAATCGACATCCGGGAACACGGCAGCAAGAACGTGGGGGCCACCAATGTCCTTAGGGTCATTGGCAAAGGCCCGGGGATCGCGGTCTACCTGCTGGATGCCGTAAAGGGCCTGCTGCCGGTCCTGTTGGCCCAAACGCTTTGGCCGGCCGCCACGCCCCAGCAGCAATGGTTTCACATTGCCGCGGCCCTGGCCGCCAGTCTGGGGCATGTTTTCACTCCGTATCTAAAATTCAAGGGCGGCAAGGGCGTGGCCACGGCCTCCGGGGCCATGCTGGGGCTGGCGCCGCTGCCGCTGCTGGCCGCTTTGCTGGTCTTTGCCCTGGTCTTCGGGACCACCCGCTACGTTTCGCTGGGCTCCATCTGCGCCTCGATAGTCTTTCCCATCGGGGTGGCCGTTCAGTTGATACTGAAGGGCGAAGATCCTTTTGCCCCGATGCTGGCGGTGGGCTGGTTCGTGGTGCTGCTGATACTGGTGACCCACAAGGCCAACATCGTGCGGCTGATGCATGGCAAGGAGAATAGGATCTCATTCAAAAAGAAGCCAACGGGAACTGAAAACACTAAACTCTAATCACGAAATTCTAAACAATTCCAAAATACAAAATTCTAAATACAAAAGTGCTCCAGGAATTGGAGAATTGGAGAATTTGAATTTGTTTAGAGTTTAGTATTTCGTATTTTTTGTTTGGATATTTTACTTATATGCTGACCAAGAATAAAAATATTTGTATCCTGGGAGCAGGCAACTGGGGCACCACTTTGGCCGTGATCTTGGCAGAGCAGGGCCACCGGGTGCGGCTTTGGGAGTATCTGCCCCAGGCGGCGGAAGAGATCCAGCGTACCCGCCAGAACAGTCAGTTCCTGCCGGGGATAACCATTCCCCAAGGCGTGGACGTAAGTTCCGATCTGGGCCGTTCATTGCAGGGGGCTGATATCTGTTTCCTGGCGCTGCCGTCCTCAGTACTCAGGAAGGTCTGCGAACAAGCCTATCCATTGCTTTCCTCGGATACAGTGATCGTCAGCGCCATCAAAGGCCTGGAGGACAAGACCCGCCTGCGGATGTCGCAGGTGATAGAACAGACACTGAAGGAAAAGGCCGGGCGCTTAGTGGTTTTATCCGGGCCGAACATCGCTTCTGAGATCGCCCGCCACCTGCCGGCCACCACCGTGGCCGCCTCGAACGATCTTTCGTCCGCGGAGGAAGTTCAATCGGCCCTGATGTCCCGGTATCTGCGGGTCTACACCGGCAGCGATGTGGCGGGGGCCGAGCTGGGCGGGAGTCTGAAGAACGTGATCGCCATCGCGGCCGGTATCATAGACGGGATGGAGCTGGGGGCCAACACCAAGGGGGCGCTTCTGACCAGGGGCCTGGCCGAGATCACCCGGCTGGGAACAGCCCTGGGGGCCGATCCGGCCACTTTCGCCGGCCTGACCGGGATGGGGGACCTGATCACCACCTGTTCCAGCCCCCACAGCCGCAACCATATCGTGGGAAGCAGGATCGGCCAGGGACAAAAACTGGACGACATTTTAAAGGAAATGGTGATGGTGGCCGAGGGGGTCAATACCGCCAAGGCGGCCTACGAACTGTCCAAAGAACATAAGATCGAGATGCCCATCACCGAACAGATGTACCTGGTGCTTTTCCAGGACAAATCTCCCCGCCTGGCGGTGGAGGCCCTGATGACCCGTGATCCCAAGTCCGAAAAATGAACGCAGAACTGATCTCGGAACAGAACGGCCTGAGCATCCTGAGCTTTGATATCCTGAACCGGTATGGTATAAAACACGGGATGGTCATCAAGTCAAACGGCCGGGAAATAGACAAGGAGCAGGTTTACCAGAAACTGGCAAACGGCGGCAGATTGGCGGTCACCCACCAGGTCCACGGAGAGCACATAGAAACGATCCCGCCGGAATATTCCGGATACTACCCAAAAAAGATCGAAGCTGACGGGCTGATGACCCAGGTCCCGGGCGTGGTAATAACCATTCACACCGCCGACTGCGTCCCCATATTCCTGGCGGACAAGGAAACAAAAGCGGTCTGCCTGATCCATGCCGGATGGAAGGGCACCGTCTTGGGCATCGCCCAAAAGGGACTGCAGCAGTTCATGGCGGCATACGGCCTTAAACCGGGAAGCATCGCGGCGGTGATCGGCCCGGCCATCGAACAGAACTGCTATCAGGTCGGGTCAGAAGTGGCTGACAGGTTCGGTCCGCCGGTCAAAATATCAGAGGGCGGAGGCAAATGGCGGCTGGACCTGAAGTCCGAGAACCGGCGACAATTGATCACTGCCGGTCTTTTGCCTGACGACATTCACCTTTCCAGACTCTGCACCTTCTGCCAGAACAGCCTGCTCCATTCATACCGGAGAGAAAAAGAGCTTAAAGGCCAAATGATCTCATTTATGGAGGCTTAGGAAATGGACGAGCAAACAGCACCGGTGGCGGAAAAGCCGCAGGCCAGACCCAGGATGGACAGATCCGAACGGATGAAGGTCTACCATAACATCCGGGAGGTTTCCCAGATAGCGGAGCTGGAACCGTATATCCTGAGGTTCTGGGAGAGCGAGTTTTCGGCGCTCAAGCCCAAGACCACCCGGGGCGGCCGCCGCCAGTACCAGGTGGATGACATCAAAATGGTGCTGCTGATAAAAAAACTGTTGTACCAGGACGGCTACACCATCGCCGGGGCCCGCAACCGGCTGAAGGAGATCAAGGAAAAGGAGAGGGACCAGCTGGAAATTCCCTTCAACCAATGGCGCAACCGTTCGGGGGTCAAGGCCATTGCCGCAGAGCTCAGGCAGGTATTGGAGATGCTGAACCGGAAGGGACCGGTCATAAAATAAATAAATACTGCTTGCATTAAAACGCATTTTTTCGTATAATTACTGTTTGCGTCGGGGTGTAGCGCAGTCCGGTTAGCGCACTTGACTGGGGGTCAAGGGGCCGGTGGTTCGAATCCACTCACCCCGACCATTTTCAACATCAGGCAGGATCAACGGGATGACATGAAATTAGGAATGTCTATTGAAAAGAAATCCTGTAACTCCTGTCTATTTTTAAAAGATCAATAAAAAATCAAACGGGGTGTAGCGCAGCCCGGTAGCGCGCTTGGTTCGGGACCAAGAAGTCGGAGGTTCGAATCCTCTCACCCCGACCACTTTTGTAAAACTAAATAAAATACGGCATGACCTTGGATCCGGACCGGGGATTGCCTTTTCCCCTGCCTTTTATTGTAAAAATAAAAGGCTTTAGTTTTAGGTGTTTCGTTAAGTAAAAATCATGTAAATCCTGTCTTTTCCCGGTATTTTTCTAAAATAGTTGTCTCCCGGTAACATAGATATCAACGCCATTACAGGAATGATATGCCATTTTCCGAGTCGGAATTCATCACCAAATTGGTCAACAAGTTCCGCCGCACCGTCATCGGCGGCCCCAAGGACGTGGACGATCCCACGATCTTTCACAAGATCTCGCTGGTGGCACTGCTGGCCTGGATAGGGTTGGGGGCCGACGGACTGTCATCATCGTCCTACGGGCCGGAAGAAGCCTTCCGGGCGCTGGGCTCGCACACCTACCTGGCCGTATTCCTTGCGCTGGCCACCGCCCTGACCGTTTTCATAATTTCATACGCCTATTCCCGGATCATCGAGCATTTCCCCCACGGCGGCGGCGGTTACATAGTAGCCACCCACACCCTGGGGGAGAAGGCCGGAGTGGTCTCCGGCGCGGCCCTGCTGGTGGATTACATTTTGACCATCACGGTTTCCATTGTTTCCTGCGGAGCAGCGCTGTTCAGTTTCCTGCCGTTACAGTATCATATTTACAAGATCCCTTTCTGTGCCGTACTCATAATAATACTCATAATTCTCAACCTGCGGGGGGTCAAAGAATCGGTTACGGCCTTAACCCCGATTTTCGTGGTATTCTTCCTGACCCATATCTTCATGATCGGTTATGGGATATTCTCGCACACTTTTGATTTTGCCCCCATCATCGGCGATGTCCATAATTCCTTTAAAATCGATATGCGGACCATAGGTTTTATGGGGATCATGGCTATCTTTGTACGGGCCTACTCGCTGGGGGCCGGAACCTATACCGGGATCGAAGCGGTATCCAACGGCTTGCAGGTGATGCGCGAGCCCCGGGTGCAGACCGGCAAGCGGACCATGGCCCTGATGGCCGGCTCGCTGGCCCTGACAGCCGGTGGTTTGTTCCTGTGTTATCTGCTGCTGAGGGTCCAGCCGGTGCACGGCAGGACATTGAACGCGGTTTTGGCCGATGCTTTGTTCGGACAGTGGTCATTTGGCAAGATACTGGCACTGGTCACCATCCTTTCCGAAGGCGCCCTGCTTTTTGTGGCCGCCCAGACCGGCTTCATTGACGGACCCCGGGTGATGTCCAACATGGCGGTGGATTCCTGGCTGCCCCACCGGTTCGCTTCGCTGTCGGAGCGTTTGACCATGAACAACGGCATTCTTTTAATGGGTATATCTTCACTGGCGCTGTTGTTTTATACCGGCGGTTCGATCTCGGTGTTGGTGATCATGTATTCCATCAACGTTTTTCTGACATTTTCCCTTTCCGAAACCGGGATGATCCGCTATTTTATCGTCAACCGTAAACGGGAAAAAGACTGGAAGAAACACATTCCGGTTCATATTGTAGGACTTATCCTCTGTTTAACCATCTTGGTTATTGCCATCTACGAAAAATTCCTGCATGGGGGCTGGCTGACACTAGTGATAACTACCCTGTTGATCCTTTTCTGCTACCGAATCCGCAACCACTACGAGACGGTCAAGAAGGGATCCCGGGAACTGGATGAGATGCTGCTGGACCTTCCCACCAGCGGATCCAAGAACGTGGAGCCGCTCAACCCCAAGGAGATGACCGCGGTGGTTTTAGTCAACGAATACAACGGGTTCGGGGTCCATACCCTGCTCTCGGTGATCCGCAATTTCCCCAAACTTTACAAGAACTTCGTCTTCATCTCGGTGGCGGTGGTCGATTCCGGATCCTTCAAGGGGGCCCAGGAGGTGGATGCCCTGAAAAACTCGGTGGAGGAATCGCTGAAAAAATACGTGGACATCGCCCGGCGCTTCGGCTTTCCGGCCGACTACCGTATGGACGTGGGAACCGAGGTGATAGAGACCGCCAGCCTGCTCTGCCAGGAAGTGGCCAAGGAATATCCCAGATCCACCGTCTTTGCCAGCAAGCTGATATTCACCAGGGAAAGCATCTTCCACCGTTTTCTGCATAACGAAACCCCGTATGCCCTGCAGCAGCGGCTTCAATGGCTGGGGATCACCACGGTGGTGCTGCCGATCAGGACCACGATCTAATGGATACTAAACTCTAAACTCTAAATCCTAAACAAATACGAATATTGAGTTTTCTTAATTCTCAAAACTGTTTTGTGCTTTAAGGTTTAGAACTTTGAAATTATTTAGAAATTAGGAATTAGTATTTAAGATTTTCCAAGCAATGTTTTTCTTAAGAGGTTAGCATGGACTTATTGATCCAAAAACACGCCCAGGTCATAACCCGGTATTGCCTGGACCTGAAAAAGGGCGAAAAGGTCCTGATCCAGGGGGCGTATGTCACCTATCCCTTGATGAAGGAATGTTTTAGGGCCGCCCTGGAACTGGGCGCCCATCCCCAGGTCAGGATATCCAATGAAGAACTGAGCGAGATCATGCTCCAGCAGGGCAGCGATGACCAGATCAAGTTCATCCATGAGAACGACCTGGCCGCCTACAAGACCTTTGATGTCTTTCTGACCCTGATGGGCACCATCAACACCAGGCTGATGTCCAACATGGACCCGGCCAGGGCCCGGCTGGCCTCGCAGTCCGGGGCTCCGGTGATGCAGCTGATGATGGAGCGGATGGCCAAGGGAGAGGCCCGCTGGTGCGGAACCATGCACCCCAACTGGGCCAATGCCCAGGAGGCCAGCATGTCGCTGGCCGATTACCAGGATTTTGTCTACGGCTCCTGCTATCTGAATGAGGCCGACCCGGTGGCCAGATGGAAACAGATCCACTCCGAGCAGCAGCGCCTGTGCGACATCCTGGATAAAAAGAAGACCCTGCACATTGTTTCCAAAGACACCGACCTGAAGATGTCCATTGCCGGGCGCAAGTGGGTCAACTGCTCGGGGCACCAGAATTTCCCTGACGGCGAGGTTTTCACCGGACCGGTGGAGGACACGGTGGAGGGCCATATCCGCTTCAGCTTTCCCGGCATTTACATGGGCCGGGAGGTGGAGGACATCCAACTTGCATTTGAGAAGGGGAAGGTGGTCAAGGCCGCGGCCGGCAAGGGCGAAGAACTGCTGAACCAGATACTGGAGACAGACCCCGGCGCCCGTTTGGTGGGAGAGATAGCGGTTGGTACCAACTACAACATCAGGAAGTTCACCCGCAACATGCTGTTTGACGAGAAGATCGGCGGCACGGTGCATCTGGCCATCGGGCGCTCACTGCATGAATCCGGCGGCAAGAATGTTTCTTCCGTGCACTGGGACATGCTTTGCGGCATGAAGGAAGGCGGAAAGATATTCGCTGATGACCAGCTGGTTTATGAGAACGGGAAATTCATTATTTGACAGCTTTTCCCGGTAATTTACGGGCTTTTAATAACGGCATACTGATTAGAACAGTATGCCGTTTTATTGTGGACAAAAGCGGGTAAATTGGTTATAATAAAATCATGCAAATCCGTTTTAAATCATTGGCTTGGCTGGCGCTGGCCGTTATATTTACCTTGCCAATTTATAGCCCAAAACTCACAGCTCAACGCTATAGCATAGACCTGGTTCCTCCGGGCCATTCCTGGATGCAACTGGAGACACTCCATTTTAAAGTGCTGTTCCAGCCCGCCCACCAGGTTCAGGCGGAAAAATGCGCCCGGCTGGCCGAGCAGACCTATGACCGGCTTGTTCCATTCTTAAAATGGAAGCCGGCCGGCCGGACCGAGATAATACTTACTGACCATCTGGACCAGGCCAACGCCATCACCACGGCCTTTCCCCGAAGGACCATCGTCATTTACCTAAGCCAGCCTGCCGGACAGCCCGGCAACTATGACGACTGGATGGAGGAGTTGATAGTCCACGAATACGCCCACCTGCTGGACATGGACATGGTCAGCGGAGTTCCAGGATTCCTATGTTCTGTTTTCGGAAGGCTTTTCCTGCCCAACGCCGTCCAGCCCTGGAACCAGATCGAAGGTTTGGCGGTCTACGCCGAAAGCCGCTACACCAGGTTCGGCCGCAACAATGGGGCTTTGTACAACGGGGTGCTGAGGTCGGCGGTCAATGAAGGCAGGTGGGCGGCCATAGACCAGGCGGCCGTTTTCGGCCCCGGCTGGCCGGGCGATACCCCGTATCTGCTGGGCGGGAAATTTTCCGAATATCTGGCAGACACCTACGGGGAATCCAAGCTGGCCGAATACCAGCGCCGGCACAGCGGCCTGGTGCTGCCCTTCATGCAGAACCGCCCGGCCCAGAGGACATACGACAAAAGCCTGCCCCAATTGTGGAAGGAGTGGCGGAGGAACAGCCGGAAAATATACCGGGCGCAGATCGATTCCATAAAAGCCTCAGGTCTTGGTATCACTGAAAAACTGACCACAGACGGATTTGACAAGGAGGGGCTGGATATCTCACCGGACGGCCGGTATGCCGCTTATGTCCAAAGGGACAACCGGGAACAACCCAGGATAGTTTTGTACGACCTGTCTTCCGGCTCTTTCCGGATACTGGCCAAAGGCGACTTCCAGGGTTCCCTGTGCTTCAGCCCGGACGGGACTGAGCTGGCTTTTGCCAAAGCCGAATACCTTAATTCCGGCCGTCAATATTACAATGACCTGTATGTCCTGGAAATTGCCAGCGGCCGGACCACCAGGGTCAGCAGGGGCTTGCGGGCCCAGGATCCGGCTTATTCGGCTGACGGCAGGAGCCTGTATTTTGCGGCCACCCGGAGCGGGGCCTATGCCCTGGGCCGTCTGGACCTGGCAACCAGAACCAGCGAATATCTGACGGATTTCTCCGATTCCTGCACCTACAGCCATTTGAAGATGTCCCCCGACGGCGGCAAAATAGCACTGGCCGCCTGGACCGGAGAGGGTTTCAGCGATATTTATATCTATGACATCGCCAAGGCAGAGTTTCAGCCGCTTTTCTGCGATCAGGCCCAGGAACTTTGGCCCGGCTGGTCCCAGAACGGAAAAACCGTTTACTTTTCATCCGACCGTTCCGGAACCTGGAATGCTTATGGTTATAACTTAGAACAGAGAACAGTCACCCGGCTGACCAACGCGGTTGGCGGGTCCTTGTCACCGAGGGTTTTGGACGACAGCACCATTCTATATCTTGATCTCTCGGCCCGGGGATACGATCTGGTAAAGGCAAGAACGGGGAATTATCCGGTTCACGGCCCGGTCATTCTTGATGCTGAAGCACTTCAGTTTAGCGCAAATGCTCAAAGCACAGAATATCAGATATCAAAGTATCAGCCCTTAAGCACCATGCTGCCGATGCTGTGGTTTCCCGCTTTTTATGCCGATGATAAGGACAGCGCGCTGGGCGTCAGCCTGTGGGGCTGGGATGCCCTGCTGCAAAGGAATTACTACCTGTCGGCCGGAGCCAGCCCTGCCAACAAAAGATTTTACTACGTTTTTGAATACGACGATCAGAGTCCGGTTGTGCCCTGGAGTCTGATGCTGAAGGATCATCCGGCGGGGTATGGAGTGGACGCCCGGTCCGGTGACGCGGGGTACTGGCAGAGGGAACAGGAACAGTCTGTGTCATTTTATTGGCCCTTCCGGAGAACCGGATACAGCATCACGCCCTCTATCCGCTTCAGGCATCAGCGCCTGACGAGCCTGAGCAATATCACTGACGGTGGGTATAATCCATACTGGACCGGGAACCTTTGCGATATCCGGCCGGCAGTAAGTTTCAGCAATTACAGGATATACCGGAATTCCATCAGTCCCAGCGGCGGCCGGAGGATCTACGCCCAAGCCGGAATTTATAATAAACGATGGGGCAGCGACCTTGATCAAACCTATCTGTTCGGCCTGTGGGATGAATACCTGGCTCTGCCGTTCGACAGACAAGTGCTGAATGCCAGTCTCCGGGCTGATGCTTACTACAACAAAGGCCGGTCCTATCTGGAGACGGTCGACTGGTTCAACCTGCGGGGTTATTCAAGTTCTGCCCTCATAGGGAGCCGCCGGATGGCCACCACCCTGGAATACCGTTTTCCCCTGGCCGATATCCAGCGGGGCATTTCCACCTGGCCGGTGTACTTCAAGAACATTCATGCTGCGGCCTTCTGGGAGGGAGGGGTTGGCGGCGCCAGCTTTTCCGGTCTAAAAGACAAACCTTTCAAACAAAGCCTGGGAGCGGAGTTGATCACCGACTGGACGGTGTTTTATGCCCTGCCGTTTTCCATGAAGCTTGGCCTGGCCAGGCCGCTTCAAAGTTCAAAAGGATTCACCATGTACCTTTCATTAACCCAGGATATTTTGGGAATATGAGAAATCACCTTTGGCATAGGTTGCTGATATTTTTCTGCCTGTGGGCCGCAGCAGTTGTTCCGTCCCGGGCTGCTGGGGCGGGACGATTGGAGATAACCTTTGCCGGCAACAAATCCTTCTCTTCTTCGGTGCTAAAAAAGCAACTTAATTTCAGGCCGGTTGAGGGAAAGATCATTCCCGAAAGCTTGGAGACGGCAACGGGAAGGGTACGGTCATTCTACCGCCGCCAGGGTCATCTGGATGCCGTCATCAGTCATAAATATTCAGATCCAATGGGGGAACTCCCGGGCCTGGTTGAGGTCACGATTGACGAAGGCCGGCGCTGCATAGTGGAGAGAATAGTCTTTAAGGGGAATACTGTTCTGGCAAGTGAACAGCTTACTATGGTCTTAAGGACAAAGCCTGGCGCCGGGCTTGATCTGTCCGCCTTGGGCGAGGATGATTTCAACCTGATGCTGTTCTATGCCGACCTGGGTTACATCTTTGCCGAGGTGGAACATGAGTTGAATTATAAGAATTCTTACCTGGCGGAACTGGTTTTTACCGTAACGGAAGGCCCGATCGCCAGGATAAGCCGCATAAACATCCATGGCAATGAACTGACCAATACCCGGGCCATAGAACGTGAACTGACGATGAAGCCGGGCGACATCTTTTCCCGGAGGGCGCTGTTGAAATCACAACTCCAGTTGTTGTCAACCGGCCTGTTCAAAGAGGTCCGGGTCTCCCCCGGAACCACCAGCCCCGACCGCTCACTGATCGACATCGAAGTGGAAGTGAAGGAAAAGACCCGCCATGTCTTTGCCACCGGTTTTGGCTATGGCAGCGGAGATGCCTTCCGGATCTCGGCCGGATGGGCCGACCGCAACATCAGCGGAATGGGGAGAACCCTGGAGTTCAAGGCGCTGACAGCCTTTCAGGTCTGGAGCGGCTTCAATACAGTGAGGCGCCAGGCCAGAGTTTCTTATCTGGAACCCTGGCTGTGGGGAGACCGCACCCAGTCTGAGGTTTCGCTGTATTACGACGACTTCCGCCCGCCCTATACCGATTACCGTCTGCAGACCATCGGGCTGGATCTGATGCTGTCAAAGATCGTGGGCCGGTATTCCAATCTGGGAGCGCGGTGGAAACAGGAGTGGCTGAAGCTCTCGCCGGACTGGAGCCGGCAGGGCAGCGCGGCCGACACCATCAGCTACCGGGGGCGGCGGACCATGCAGTTGTTCGGGGAATACCGCCGGTTCGATGATCCGGTGAACCCCAGGGCGGGATTCGGCTTTGAATGGCAGACCGATTACACCGGAGGGTTGCTGGGCGGAGCCGAGACCTATCAGCGCCTAGTGCACGAGTGGATCTACCATCTGAACCCGTATAAGCCCTTGGGTATCTCCGCCCGGCTGAAGTACGGGATCATCGGGGATTGGTCCCTGCATCTGCAAGTGCCGCTGTACGAAAAATTCTATCTGGGCGGACCCGCCACGGTCCGGGGTTACGGCAGCGGCAGGATGGGCCAGGTGGACGCGGCCGGGAACAACATCGGCGGCGATAAGATGGGGTTGCTCAATCTGGAACTTAAGGTATTTTTCCCCAGGCACTGGGTGGGGGTTATCTTTACCGATGCCGGCTTGCTGGAGAACTGCAAGGTCTCCAAACTCTCACTTGCCCAATGGCACGGCACTCCGGGCTTTGGTGCCCGTTACGTCTTTCCCTTCGGCACCGGCCGGGCGGACTTTGCTTTTCCGTTGGACAAAGTTGATCAGATCAAATATTGGCGGGCAGTGCTGGCCTGGGGCGAGGCGTTTTAAACTTTCCGGGAGACGACAGGAGTGCCTTCGCTGAAGCTACTGCACTTGAAGAAGGCACGCAGGTAGCGTAAGCGAATTTACATGATTAACGGGATTTAGTATATTAAGGATAAGAACATTGGAAAAGCCATGCAAGAACAGATAAAAATAGCCAGGGGATTGCTGGAGAAATGCGGTATCCTGATCCCGGAAAATCTACCAGATGATCCAATCTGGCAAGAAGTAAAACTTCAGGCCGCAAAGGCGGGAAAGTTTCCGAGTTCTAAAGCCGAGATGGCCGGGTTCATTGATCACACCAACCTAAAACCCGATGCCAAAAGTGTGGGCATTGAAAAACTTTGCGCCGAGGCCCGGCAGTATGGCTTTTACTCGGTCTGCATAAACCCCTGCTGGGTTCCTTTGGCTGCCAGAGCACTTAAAGGAAGCCCGGTCAAGGTCTGCACTGTCTGCGGTTTCCCTCTAGGGGCCAATGCTTCGGAAGTAAAATTGCAGGAAGCCGGCCTGGCTGTTAGTCAGGGAGCCGCCGAAGTGGACCTGGTGCTAAACATCGGCGCGCTGAAGTCACAAGATTTTAAAACAGTGCACCAGGACATTTCCTCCGTGGTCAAGGCTTCTTCCGGCGCGCTGGTGAAGGTGATCATAGAGACCTGCCTGCTGACCGAGGAAGAGAAGATACTGGCCTGCCTGATCGCTAAGTCGGCCGGGGCGCATTACGTGAAAACCTCCACCGGATTTTCCACCAATGGGGCAACGGTCCAGGATATAGAGCTGATGCGGCTGACGGTCGGACAGCAGATGGGGGTCAAGGCCTCGGGCGGAGTGCGCAGTTTGGAAGAGGCAAACCAGATGATACTGGCCGGGGCCAGCCGGATCGGGACATCTTCGGGAGTGAAGATCGTAGAGAAAATGAAGTAGTTATTCAATTGGATTACGCCTCATTAAAAACTTATCAGTGCCTGTCAGTGTCCGATATTGTAAACAAAATACACAACTTCCCCCAGCAGCCCGGTGTCTACCTGTTCAAGGATGCGGCCGGAGAATTCATCTACATCGGCAAGGCCAAGAGCATCAAGGACCGGGTGCTGGACCATCTGCGCAACAACACCGATCCCAAGGAAATGCGGATGGTGTCGCTGACCGGGGACATCGAGTACATCCTGACCGACTCCGAGATCGAGGCCCTGATACTGGAGGCCCAGCTGGTGAAGAAGCACCAGCCCAAGTACAACATCAATCTAAAGGACGACAAGAAATTCCCCTGGATCAAGGTGACCAGGGAAGCCTTTCCCCGGATATATTCCACCCGCGACCTGGAAGACGACGGCTCCCGCTTGTTCGGGCCGTACATCGACGCCACCGCGGTCAAGCGGACATTGAAACTGCTGAAAACCATATTTCCCCTGCGGGCCTGCGCCCACCAGCTGCCGGGCAAAGGGCCTTCCCGGCCCTGCCTGAACTACCACATCGGAAAATGCTACGGGCCCTGCCAGGGTTACATCTCGGAACAGGAATACCAGGCCATGATCAGGTCGGCGGTGAGCTTTTTGACCGGGCGCAGCAAGGAACTGGAACGGGAGCTGGTGCGGTTGCGGGACGAATCCGCCCAAAAGCTGGATTTTGAGGAAGCAGCCCGCTGGCGGGACCACCTGCAGAATCTCCAGAAAGTGACCGCCCACCGGAAGACCATCCTGCCCGACGAGGCCGACTGCGACGTGATGGCCATGGGGCGGCTTAAGTCCCAAGCCTTTGTCACCGTGCTCCAATTCCGGGAGGGACGTCTGGTGGCCCGTCTGGACCGGGTGCTGGACAATCCACTGGAACTGGAGGAAACCAAGCTGTGGCCGGGCTTTCTGGAACAGCACTATCTTAGAGCCTTGACCATACCCCAGAAGATATTGCTGGACGTGCTGCCCGAAGATATTGACCTGCTGGAGGAATGGCTGAGCCGCTTAAAAGATCAGAAAGTAATCATCGCCCGGCCTTCCACAAACTTGGAAAAGAAGTTCCTGAACCTGGCCCAAAAGCAGATCGGGTTCAAGCTGGACGAGACGGTGGCCCAAAAGGAGGAGCTCAATTCCAAGACGGTCAAACCCCTGCTGGAACTTCAGCAGGCGCTGGGGCTGAAAACTTTGCCCCGCAGCATCACGGCCTTTGACATCTCGCACATCTCGGGCACCTATGCGGTGGGCTCGGCGGTCAGTTTTAAAGACGGCCGGCCGTACAAGACCGGCTACCGCAAGTTCAAGATCAAGACGGTGGAGGGCATCAACGACCCGGCCATGATGCGCGAGACCATCGAACGGTACTGGGCCAACCAGGAGGAAAAGAACGAGCCTCATCCCGATTTTCTGCTGGTGGACGGCGGCCTGCCCCAGCTGAATGCGGCCTTGCAATTGGTTGACGAAAAGGGTTATAATGTAATAGTGGCCGGGCTGGCCAAGCGGTTGGAAGAGATATACTTGACCGGGGGCGAGGTGGTCAGCTTGGCTAAAAATTCCTCGGTCCTGCATCTGCTGCAAAGACTGCGGGACGAGTCGCACCGTTTTGCCCAAAGCTACCATCACAAGTTAAGGCAGAAGGGCATAGACTCTGAATTGAACAAGATCCCCGGCATCGGGCCGAATAAGGTCAAACTATTGCTTAAGACATTTGGGTCAGTGGCCAAAGTTAAGGAGGCCAGCCAGGAGGAGCTTGAGAAGATAATGGGTCCCAAAACAGCGGCTAAGGTTACAGAGTATTTGAATAAAGTGAAATGAAAGAATTATAGTTGTTTCTTTGTCTCGGGCCACTTCGACAAGCTCAGTATCCCGCTCTGGCACAAGTAAAATACATACGTGTGATAATGAACATATACTACGGACAATACGAATTCCCCATAGGCAAGATCTTCATCTCCGCCACCGATGCCGGGCTGTTCAACCTGGCGCTGGGCCAGCACGACCTGGCGCTTAATTTCGCCAATCTAAGCCTGAAGACAGAATTCACTTTCATAGAGGACCCCGACCGGTTCGAGGACCTGCTGGTGGACCTGGCCGGTTATTTCGCAGGACTGCCCACCGACTTCAACTACCCGCTGGACCTGCGGGGGGCCTCGCCTTTTGAACGCTCCATCTGGGAAAAGGCCCGGCAGATACCTTACGGCCAGGTGCGCAGCTACAAGTGGATGGCGGCCCAGATCCACAACCCCAATGCCTCCAAGGCGGTGGGCCGGGCGCTGGGCATGAACCCTTTGCCCATAATAATCCCCTGCCATAGGGTGATCATGCACGACATGTCGCTGGGCGGGTTCTCGGCCGGGGCCGGGTGGAAGGAGAAACTGCTGATGCAGGAGCGGGGCGAGCTGAGGATATTGTAGGAATGATTTGCCACAGAGACACAAAGGCACAGAGGATTAATATTTAATTGAGGTTGTAAGTTATGCCAGATTGGGATTCAAAGGAACTGACCAAGGTCAAGCAATTTGTTTTGCTTTTTACCAAGGCTATGAATGGAAAGAAAGCTTCCCAGCTAAGACGGGTGTTTCACAAGGATGCTATATTGCACCGGGAGATGCAGAACTTTTTGGGACATGCAGATATCATTAAGTGGTATGAAAAGGTTTGGGATACCCAGGGTTTTCGCCAGGCTGAATTTGTGTTGATGGACGCCACCGCCGGGATTTTACCCGATGGTTCTGCCAAATGCATTCTATGGTTTGAAATTAAAGTACCATCTGTTAAGCTAAAAGGCGCTGCAAAGCCCAACCCCAAACAGATCCATGTTGAAACGCTTGATCTAAAGCTGTACGGTAAACAGTGGAGGATAACCAAGTGTTTTGGTCTGGGATACGAACCAAAAGATCATAAGAAATATTTCAAAAATGTTTGATTGCATGATTCAGATTAACCGTTAACTATTTATGAAAACCGCCATCATCATACCAGCCTACAACGCCGCCAGCACGCTGAATTTGCTTTTGGTCCGACTGATGGAATTCGCGCCAAAGCATGATATAATTGTGATTGACGACGGTTCCACTGATAATACTGCGGAGGCCGCCAAATTGTCGGGGGTGGAGCTTATAATCCACCAACATAACAGGGGCAAGGGCGCAGCCTTAAGAAGCGGGTTCGAGCTGGCTTTGAACAAAGGCTGCGATGCCGTTATCACCATCGACGCAGACGGACAGCACGATCCGAAGTACATCCAAGCACTGGCGGATACTATGGGCACTGGACCTTGGGACATTGTGGTGGGTTCCCGCAGGAATGAGTTTGGCAGAATGTCTTTTGCCCGCTACTTGAGCAACAGCATCACCACTACGGTGGTCTCAATTTTGGCAGGAACGAGAATATCAGACAGTCAGTCCGGTTACCGCATCATCAGGACCAGCGTGCTAAAAAGCGTGAAACTTAAGACCTCGCGCTACCAGATGGAATCCGAGTTGCTGATCAAGGCCGCCCGGCAGGAGTTCAAGATAGGGTCTGTGGACATCACCAACATCCCCGGCAGCACCAGCCATATCAGCCATCTTAAGGATACCATAAGGTTCCTAAAAATGGCCCTGCAAACTCTTTGGCAATAGACTATTTCCTTTGCCACTAAGACACCAAGACACCAATACGATTTTAGTTTCAATATTTTTAACCCTTTGTGCCTTTGTGTCTTTGTGGTTTGGTTCCTATTAAATAATATTTTAAAAGAATAGCACGAAATTGACTAAGAAAAAACCTGTAATCCTCATCACCAACGACGACGGCATCAACGCCGAGGGCATCAAGCACCTGCGCCGGGCCATGGACAAGCTGGGAACCACCTATGTCTTTGCCCCCATGTCCGAGAAGAGCGGGGCCAGCCATTCCTTCTCCCTGCGCAAGCCGATGGAAGTGCTGTGGCGCGACCAGCGCACTGCGGCGGTGGACGGCACCCCCACCGACTGCGTGATGCTGGCGGTACGCGGACTGCTGAAGGTGAGGCCAGACCTGGTGGTCTCCGGCATCAACCACGGGCCCAATCTGGGTGACGATGTCACCTATTCCGGCACGGTGGCCGGGGCCATGGAGGGGACTTTGCTGGACATCCCTTCCATCGCGGTCTCCTGCGTCTCCTGGAACAAGTGCGATTTCCGGGCTGCGGCAGTTTACGCCCGTCGGGTGGCGGAGGTGGTGCTCAAAAAAGGCCTGCCCAATAATACCCTGCTCAACGTCAACGTCCCCAGCCTGCCGATGGGGAAGATCAAAGGTCTTAAGGTGACCAGGCTGGGCAAGCGGATCTATCGCGACATGATAGTGGAACATAAAAAGCCCGGCGGAAAGAAATATTTTATGATCGACGGTCTGGACCCGGACTGGAAGAAGGAGGCCGGCACCGACTTTGAGGCCATCGAAAACCAGATGGTCTCGGTCACCCCGTTCCACCTGGATTGGACCAACCACTGCGAGCTTTCCCGGATCAAAAAATGGGAGAAACTGTTCAAATGATCCAGGATAAATTCGTACAGGCCCGGCTGGATATGGTGGAATACCTGGTCAATTATCCGGTTGAAAAGGACCATCAAAAGATAAAGGACCCCAGGGTCATTGCCGCCCTCAAAAAAGTGCCCCGCCAGATGTTCATGCCCGACGCCTTCAAGTTCAGGGCGTACGAGGACAATGCCCAGGCCATAGGCGAGGGGCAGACCATCTCCCAACCCTACATCGTGGCCCTGATGAGCCAGGCACTGGAATTGAAGGGCAACGAGAAGGTGCTGGAACTGGGCACCGGGTCCGGCTACCAGGCGGCGGTGCTGGCCGAGCTGGCTGCCCGGGTCTTTACCGTGGAACGTATAGACAAGCTTTCCCGTACTGCCGAAGAAGTGATCAGAACCCTTAAATACCACAACATATTGTTCCATATCGGCGACGGCACTCTGGGATGGCCCAAGTTCGCCCCTTACGACCGGATTATAGTCACGGCCGGAACTCCGGAGGTTCCCAAGGCCTGCTGGGAGCAGCTGGCCGAGGGCGGGCGGATGGTGATCCCGGTGGGCGACATGAACGTTCAGAAACTGCTGCTGATAGACAAGGTCAACGGCAAGGAAGTGAAGAAGGAACTGAGCGGCTGTATGTTCGTGCCGCTGATCGGAAAATACGGGTGGCAGGCCAATGGCCAGTAAACCGCGGATAGGCGTCATCGGTGCCTCGCAGTGCGGCAAGGCGCTCAGTGAAACGGCTTACCAGGCCGGGAAACTGATAGCCCAGGGCGGAGGCATTCTGGTCTGCGGGGGAATGGGCGGAGTGATGGAAGCGGCCTGCCGGGGAGCCTCCGAGGCCGGCGGCCTGACAGTGGGGATCCTGCCCGGGTCCTCGGCCCGCGACGCCAACCGCTTCGTGGACGTGCCCATAGTCACCGGGATGGGATATACCAGGAACTCCCTGGTGGTGCTCTCGTCCCAGTCGGTCATCGCCATCGGCGGCCGTTACGGCACGCTTTCCGAGATTGCCTATGCCATACAGTACAAGATACCGCTGATAGGCCTGAACACCTGGAAGATCGCGTCGGTCATCAGGCACGTCAAGACCCCGGAGGAGGCAGTGAAACTGGCTTTCAAGCTGATAGGACATTGAACAGCTGGCAAATTGGGACGCGGACTTCGACAGGCTAAGTCGAACGATTTTCGCAGATTAACGCAGATTTATTATAACTAAATTAAAATAATGAATTCAGAAGTTTAACGGAATATTATATGAAAAACATTGTATTAGATTTAGATGGGACTTTATTAAATGACGACAAAGTAATACCAAAAGATACAATTGAATTTCTGAAAACATTATTGGAAAATGATAAGAGAATTATACTGGCTACTGCCAGACCTCCACGAGGTGTAGTCGAATTGTCTGAGTATTTATATGAAATGTCAGATAAAATATATTACAATGGAGCCCTGGTTCAGGGGAGAGATGGGCATGTTTATAAAAGATTTATAGACGAAGAACAGATATTGTTATTTAATCGTTTTATTAATAGATTCGATGAAAAAATAATTCACGGTTATGAATTGAATGACCAATTATACGTCAACGGCAGTTTTGAAAAATATTTTCCTAAACGTTATTTTCAGGAAGTTGATTTTAACTTTAAAATATATGATGCTGCTAAAATACTTGTGGATATAAAAAATGAAGCTATGCTTTCGTATATTCAAGAAAATCTTTCAAAAGACTTAAGGTTGTTGTTAACGAACAACAGTTCATTAGCACAGATAATGCATAAAAGTGTTTCCAAATATACGGGTCTGATCAACTTGTTGTCAGAAGAAGATATTAACAATGATACAGTATGTTTTGGAGATGATATTAATGATATTGAGCTATTTGAAAAATGCGGTTGTTCAGTAGCAATGGGTAATGCTTCGGAGTCTATAAAAAACAAAGCAAAATTTGTTACGAATACTAACAATGAAAACGGCGTATTGATATATTTACGACAGCATTATAATATTTAGGGTTGAGATATATTTAAGTATCTGCAACAAAGCATGGATAGAAAACTCATAGTCCATATCTCCGGCAGGGTGCAGGGCGTAGGCTACCGATACTTTGTGCTCCACCGGGCCCAAAGCCTGGAACTGGCCGGGTATGTCCGAAACTTAAGGGACGGCCGGGTGGAAGTGGTGGCCGAGGGAGAGGAACAGGCGTTGAAAACCATTTTGGAGGAATTAAAGGAGGGTCCGGCCGGGGCGATAGTGGAAAAAATGGAAACGCAGTGGCAGCTTTATACCGGGGATATCTCCAGTTTTGAAATAATGTTCTGAGCTATTCTAACATTCCTGCCGGTATCAACTTGACGCTTTTATTTTAAGCTAAAAGTTAAACCATTTATTCTGACGGAGAGTCTAATATTAGTTAACTGTCGGGGCCGGCCAAAATGCATGTAAGCAGGGCGCTGGTGCCGTTCCCGCGTATCATCTAACTAATAGCGGAGACTTACTATGAAAAGAATTCCCTGGCCCACGGTTTTGCTGGCCTTCATGCTGGCCTCATCATCTTTGGGCGGTTGCCAAAAACTGAGCCTTAACAGCTATCCCAGCGCAAATGCCATGACGGTTGACGGAAGCGATTCCGACTGGCCGGACTCGGCGTTTCACTACTTTGAAAAGAAGGATGTTTCCATCGGTTTTTGCCACAACGATTCATTTCTTTTTTTAGCATTAAGAAGCACCAACCAGGAGATAGTCCCCAAGGTGATGCAGGGTTTTACCGTTTGGTTCCAAGCCCGGGACGGCAGCGCCCCCAAAATGGGCATTCATTTTCCTATGGGCCGGCCGCAGATGGGGCCGGGAATGACGGAACGTTCCGGAAAGATCGATCCCGAGCCGGGAAAACAGAATTTCGCAATGGTTCCGCAGGATTTTGAAGTGCTGGTCCCAGGCAAGGCCCTCAAGCAGAGGATATTGTTCGGTCTGGCGGCTTCCTACGGCCTGGGGGCCAAGGTCAGCCTTGACGGCAATGGCAAGTTTGTTTACGAACTGAAGGTTCCTCTGGTCCAGAGCGACAACCATCTTTTCGCGCTTTGGTATCAAAGGGGTGAAGATACCGGCATTGAGATCTCGCTGGAAAGCGACGGGTTCGAGCCGATGGCCATGAGGGGGAACAGCGGTCAAGACAGGCCGGCTGGCGGAGGACCAGGCGGTATGGGCGGCGGGAACCAGCGGCCAGGCGGCATGGACGGCGAAATGCCCAGCCCGCCCAGCGGAGGCCGGGGTACGGGCATGGGGGCATCAACTAAAAAACTAAGCCAGAAGATAATGCTGAAATTGTAATGCAACACAGCGTTCTTCACAAATTATCACTTTTTTAACCCACCAACAGTAAACGTTAAACAGAACTATTACAGGAGTCTGCGACATGGCGGCCGATCTTAAAAAGTATATCCGTGAAGTGCCGGGCTTTCCCAAGCCGGGGATCAATTTTAAGGATGTCACCACTTTGCTGCGTGATAAAAAGGCCTTGAAGGAAACGGTGGATCAGCTTTACCTGCAGGCCAAAAAACTGAAGATCGACGCCATAGCGGTGATAGAATCCCGGGGCTTTCCCTTCGGCACGGCCCTGGCCTACAAGATGGGGACCGGGGTGATCCTTGTACGCAAGCCCAACAAGCTGCCGGCCAAAACCATCAAGCAGACCTATGCCCTGGAATATGGCACCGACTCGCTGGAGATGCATACCGACGCCGTGAAAAAAGGCCAGAAGGTACTGATCGTGGACGACCTGTTGGCCACCGGGGGAACTGCGCTGGCCGCGGCAAAATTAGTGGAACGGCTGGGCGGGCAGGTGGCAGGCTTGGCGTTTGTGGTGGAGCTGGACATCCTAAAGGGCAGGGAAAAACTTCAAAAGTACAAGGTGATATCCCTGGTCCATTACGATGATGATTGAGAAGGTAAAAATATTTATTTTTATCCTGGCCCTGAGCCTTCTTTTGC
>JAURWH010000148.1 GCA_030655055.1 bacterium | reverse complement strand
GCTGGAACTGGAAATGCACAAGGACTTTCCGCTTTCCCAGAATTACAATACACTGGATGGTTTGGGACTGAAGCGCCGCCAGGCCGGGTTGGCAGCCCTGTGGCGGCAGAATAATGCGGATTTTCTGGCCAAGGCGGCAGCCGACCGCTCCGGCGAGGGGCTGATCCCGGACATCAAGGTGCCGCTGCCGGGTATCGGCAAGATCCTGGGCTCCGGGGCCCAGATAAAGATCAGCGGCAGCGAGAAGATAACCATAGGCGGCCAGCAAACCGACAACTATGGACGGGAAAAAACTACCGAGAATGCCGGGAATACAGGCAGTTTCGCTTTAAAAATAAAGCAGGAACAGCAGGTGAACCTGGAAGGCATCATCGGCGAGCGGCTGCATGTCCTGATCGACTGGAACAGCGAAGCTTTGACCGACAAGAAAAGCAAGATCCGCCTGTATTACGAGGGCAAGGAGGATGAGATATTGCAGCGGCTGGAGGCCGGCGACACCGAGTTCAGCCTGGCGGGCTCCTCCCTGATCGGTGGTTTAAGCACCCAGCACAAGGGATTGTTCGGCATCAAGGGTGTGGCCAGGCTGGGCGGCCTGGAGCTGACCGCCATCGCCAGCAAGGACGAGGGCCAGGGCGAGACCAAGAGTTTTGTGGGCCAAAGCCAGCAGAAGGAAAACAAATACAACGACAAGGATTTCATAGCCCACCGCTTTTTCTGGATACCGCTGGCAGATCCGGCGGACTCAATAGTAGATCTGAGGGTTTATGTCCAGTCTGATAACCAATCCACCATCAGCGCGAAACCGGTTTATGGGTTGAACCGCAGCTGGCTTGATTTTTCAGGGACAGACTCGGTCAGCAACCCCCAAGATTTAAACGTTATTGAAAAAAAAGTAATAGAGGAATACGGTTATGAAAGGATCATCGGCGGTTATCTATTAAGCTTGGAATACGGGCTGAGTTCCAATGATGTGTTAACGGTGGCCTATAAAACCAAACACGATAAGTATTACCCGGACTCCACCGTTTTTAAAGGCTTCAGCAAGCCCAATCTGGCCATCATTAAACCAAGCCTCTGCCGGCCGTCCAACGACACAGTGCCTGATCTCCTGCACGGATATGCCTGGAACTATGAATTCAGGAATTTTTACAATATTGGTTCCAGCAACATAGTGGAAAGCAGCCTAAGCATCAAGGTTAAAAAGAGAACTGATGGGTTGGAAGCCGATTTTTTGGAAAGAGATTCGGTCAGCGAGAAATTATTTACCGAACTGATGGACCTTTCCGATGCCAATGGTGTGATACATTTCCAGAATCTGCGTATGTCCAAGGGATATTTTTATTTTACCCTAATCTTTGATATGATGAACCGCCCTCTCCCGACCCGGCCGTTTGACAATTACAATCTGCCAGTGCAGAACCCTGACATTTACGACAAAACCGAACAGGAACTGGCTAATGTTACGCCCCAATATCAGATAGTAGTAGGATATCTTACCAAAGAAGCTGTGTATCCCCTGGAAGTTCCCGGCCAATTGATAGAGGGAAGCGTGCAGGTTACCATCGGCGGGGAAACGGTGCCTACAAACCAGTATACGGTGGATTACGAGACAGGCACAGTCACTTTTGCCGAGGCCTACCGGGAAAAGGTGATCCAGGCCGGAACAAACCTTAATATCAGCTATCAATTCATGCCCTGGGCCTCCTTTGGCACCAAGACCCTGGCAGGCTTAAGGGGCATCTATAAATTCAACGAACAGGCCCAGCTGGGGGCAACCTGGCTGTACCGTAGCGAACAAAGCCTGGAGACCAAGCCACGTCTGGGCGAGGAGCCCAAAACGATGATCGTGGCCGGGCTGGACGGATTTTACAAGGCCAGCCCCGGGTTTTTGACCACCCTGGCCAACTATCTTCCGGGGGTGGAAACCGAGGCGGCTTCAAGCTTTGAGATCTCCGGGGAAGCTGCGGCCAATTTCCCCAATCCCAACACCAGGGGTGAGGTCTATCTTGACGATATGGACGGTACCAAGTTGACCGACGGGCTTAATCTTTACCGCCAGGGCTGGGTGCATTCCAGCATCCCGGATACCAGTTTTCACCGGACCAGGGAGCAGCTGGCCGCCAAGACCTTTTGGTACAATCCCACCGCCAAGGTGACCCAGGGGGAGATCAATCCGGCCATCACCGATTCCACCCTGCGCAAAGATCCGGTGACCACCATTAAGATCCATCACCAGCCTGATACCACCGCCGGAGCCAATTCCTGGTCCGGCATCACCCAGCTGTTAAGCAAGAGCGGGATGGACCTAAGCCAAAGCAAACTGCTTAATGTATGGGTCAGAACCAACTCTGACGTAAAACTGCACATAGACTTCGGCCGGGAGATAAGCATGGACCAGGTAAGGCGTGATTACTGGGGTAACATTAAAGGCCGGCCCGATACCGTGGATGCCGAGTCTTTGGCCGCCGGCGACCAGCAAATTTACACAGACGCCAATGACAGAGGATTAGATATGATCAAATTATCAGACGATAACCCCTACCAGGCATCCGGTGACGATGGGAATGATAATTTTGTCAGTACTGATTCCTCCAGATGCAACGGTACGGAAGGCAACGGAATATATGATACCGAAGATCTGAAATTATCCAGCAAAAAGCCGGGGGATGAGAGCAGACAAAGCGACAGCTATTATACTTTTTCCTTTGATCTTTCGGGAAGCAGTGGAGACCCCAACCTTAGCGGCTGGAGGAAGTTTTCGGTGCCTCTGGATTCGGCCAGAGCGGTGGGTTATCCCTACGGATGGGGAATCATATATTATGCCCGGGTATGGGTGGACAGCTGCTCCGCCGCCTCGGCCGAGGTGGAGCTGGCCCTGGTGGAAGTATCCGGCAACCGCTGGCAGGAGAAACCCATTACGGCTGCATTATATTCAAATCCGGTGGACAGCAGCGAAAAATTTCATGTGACAGTAAAAAACAACAAGGATGACGCCGACTACCTGCCGCCTCCTAATGCGGTGGAGAACGATGAAAACGGGCATCCTAAGTTTGAGCAGAGCCTGGTCCTAAGCCTTACCAACCTTAAACCCGGACATCTGGCCCTGGCTCAAAGAAGCACCAACACCCGGGAGAACAATTATACCGGCTACAAAAAACTCAAGCTTTGGGTCAACGGACGTTACGGGGCCGGACAGTATCTGATCCGGCTGGCCTCTACCGCCGACAGCACCAGCCCCTATTACCAGTATACCGGATCACTGACCACCGGCTGGCAGGAGTTGTCGCTGAACCTGGAGGACCTAACCAGTGCGAAAGCCCTCGATACTAATTCTTTGGGCTTGAAGACAAATGGGGCATATACCGTCAAGGGCACACCCAACTTGGCCAATATCGGCGCTTTGTATCTGGGCGTGGCCAATCCGGACACTTTGAACTCCTACAGCGGCGAGGTCTGGTTTGACAACCTCCGGCTGGATGAAGTGCGGCGCGACCGTGGCACGGCGGTGATCGCCAATGTCAGGTTGGGAGTAGCCGACCTGTTGTCACTCAGCCTGGGATACAACCGGACCGACGCCTACTGGTACACCATGGGGCAAAGTCCGGCCCTGGCCCAAAGGGTCAGCTACAACCTGGGCGGAAGCCTGCAGTTGGATAAGTTTTACCTGGATCGCCTGGGGCTTAAGGTTCCGGTAATCTTCGGGGCCAGCCTGGCCGAAAGCTATCCCTGGTACGGCGGCGACGACCGCAAGCTGACCGACCAGGAAAGCTCAGAACAGATGGACTGGACCCGGGGCCGGAATGTAAGTTTTTCCCTGAGCAAGAACCCGTCCCAGTGGTGGCTGACGGATTTCACCATCGACCGGATGTCGGGCTCGCTTAACTGGAGCCGGAGCACTTCCAGCAACCGGACAAGCGCGGACAGCACCACCACGCTTAACACCGGAATTAACTGGGGCTGGGCTTCAGGTGCCCGGAAAAGCCTGGGTATTGGCAACTGGCTCAAACTTTATTACCTGCCATCAAATATTTCCTTTGCGGTCGGCAACAACCGCACCTGGCACTGGAACCTGGACAAACTGGTCAACGCCGTCAGCACAGCCGGCAGCGGACTGACCCGGGGCGGCAGCGCCCAGCTGGCCTGGCAGATAGCCGATCCGCTGAATTACAGGCTAAGCACCAGCCGCAACCTCCTGCAGAGGACCGGAGCCGGCGATCTGGCCTGGCGCTACGGCCTGGGAGCGGAGGTCTCCCGCGCCCAAACGGTGGATTATCATACCACCCTTACCTGGCTCAAAATAATTCAGCCCACCTTTAACTACAGCACCACTTACAACCAGGCCAACCGGGCGTACCTGGTTCCCGGGAACCCTGACTCCTCATTGTTTCTGGATGTTTCCAACGCCAACAATCTTTCACTGAACGGAAATCTGGAAATAGCCAAGTGGTTGATAAAAATAACGGCGCTTCGGAACGAAGCCAAGGACGATTCCACCGAGGTCGGGACCCCGTTGTGGCTGGTTATTCAGCTGGAAAAAATACTTAAGAAGGTCAATCCGTTGGACATAACTTTTTCCCAAAGCAAAAACAATAGTTCCTCAGGTCTGTACAGCCGGACAGATGTCTTTTATCCCGATATCTTTTACCAGATGGGCTGGCGGCGAAGGCCGCTTTCCTCCGAAAGTTACGCCCCCCTGGCCTCGGAGAGGGCCGGCATCACCAACAGTTATTCGGCCAGCACCGGCGGTTCGCTGGGACAGTTAAGCATCAATGCCGGCTGGCAGCGCAATGATTCCTGGACCTGGGACCCCACCAGTGCCATCTCCAGCCAGGGCATCACCTGGCCGGATCTGAGGGCCAGCCTGAACTCGGTGGAGCGGATTTTCAAAGGCCTGAAGATACTTACCAGCGCCAGTCTGACCAGCAATTATTCCAAGCGCGAGGATAAATCATCACAGTCCGGCCGGGGGGTCACCAGATGGAACATCAACCACAGTTTCAGCCCCATGATTTCGCTAAATACCAGATGGAAAAAGCAGGTCAGCACCCAGGCTTCCTTTGACTATTCTACCACTGACAGCCGCCTTCCTGTGACTGACGCCGTATTTCCCAGTGGCTGGCAAAAAGCCTATACCCGCAACCTGAAAGTCAGCGCCTCGGGCAGTTATTCCTTCAGCGCCCCCCAGGGTTTTGTGTTGAATATGTGGAAAATGGGCAAGAAGAGATTCAAATTTAAAAGTGACCTCAACCTGGGACTGCAGACCAGTTATTCCAATACCGTTTCCGCCCCCAAATTGGATCTTAATGAGCCTATCAGCAAAGATAAATACGACAGTGATAAAACCGACATATCAATTTCCCCCAACGCCACCTATAATTTTACCCGGAACATCAAGGGGGAGTTAAGCGGGTCATATACCAGCAGCACCAACAAAATAATCAAGACCAGTGACAGCCGCTCCTACAGTCTGAACACCACCGTCACCATAACATTTTAACCTCGACATGCTTGGATTCACACCTGACGAAAAAAAGG
>JAURWH010000147.1 GCA_030655055.1 bacterium | reverse complement strand
GCTTGGTGACGGCGTTTGTAACTGAGAAAGGGGTGGTAAAGCCGCCCTATGCTAAAAACATTCCGCTTCTAAATACAAAGAAATGAATGTTGGTTTTTCCGGGGAAGAACAAAGTCACTTTTTGTCCTTTTTAAAGGGCTGGAACATAAAAAACAACTTATTTGCGGGCCCCAAAGTCATTTAAACCTCTATTTTCTATTGACAAATACAACGCTTCAGAATATAATATAACTTAGTCTAATTGCTTAAAGTTATGACAATTCAGGCCTGCCTTCGCCGATACTTAGCCGGCCTTTTAAGAGGCTATGGTAGGCAGGCTTGTTTTGCTATTGCTAAAACACACTCATTTTTCATGGAGAAGCCAAATGGCCAATGAAAATTTAAAATTGCCGCCGGAGATCGAACAGTTTACCCAAAAACTGGTGGCCGACCCAAAGTCGCGGGTCTTTGCCCAGCTGGCCGACGCCTACCGCAAGGCCGGCATGACCGACGAGGCCATCGAGACTGCCAAAAAGGGGATGGAACATCATCCGGCCTATGCCACCGCCCACCTGATCCTCGGCCGATGCTATCTGGAAAAACAGATGTACGCATTGGCCCGGGAGGAGTTCGAGGCCACCATCAAAAGCGATCCCCAGAACTTAGTGGGATATAAGCTGCTGGCCGGCACTTACGAAAAACAGAACATGTTCGCCGAGGCGGTAAAGTTTTACCAGATGGTGCTGGACCTGGAACCCGGCGATCCCGACCTGACCGAAAAGGTGGCCTCCCTAAAGGCCCGGCAGGAGGAAAAGCCCCAGGTTGCGCCGGAGCCGGAACCGGTCCCGGAGGCTGTTCCGGTTTTGGAGATAGCCCGCGAGGAGGTTGTGCCGGAACCGGTCAAGGAAGAGCCGGCAATGGCGGCGGAAGAAAAACCAGTGGAACTAAAATCCGAAGAACCGGCCAAGGAAGAAGTAGCCGTTGTTCCGGAACCAATACCATTCCCGGATGTTTTGGCGGAAGCCATTCCAGAGGCTGAACCGGTCAAGCCGGATGAGCCTGAGACAAAACCGGTCGAGGCGGTTCCGCAAAAGGAAACCGAACCCGAAGATCCGGTCAAAGTAGAAATCCCGGTCTCCACCGAGCCCATATTGTTCCCCAATGCCCTGACGGAAACCAAGCCCGAGCCGGAACCGGCCAAGTCCGAAGAGCCGGAGACCAAGGCTGAAGAAAAGTCGGCGGCCACAGTGACTTTAGCCGAGATATACGTCCAGCAGGGGTTCTATGAAAAAGCTGTAGAGGTCTACCGGGAAATGATCTCCGCCGAGCCGGGAAACGATGATTACAAGGCCCGGATGGACGAACTGCTGGAAAAAGCCTACCCCGAAGAAAAACCGGAAGGGACAGCCGAAGAGAAAAAAGAGCCAGAGCCTCCAGCCCGGGAAGAACCGGCCGCACCGGAGATCACTGCTACTGTGCCTGAAGCGAAGAAAGAACCGGTTCAGGAAACCGCCGCCTCTTCGTTGCCTGAAGCTCCGCCGACGGTGGATATTTTCGGCGGAATGTTTGACCAGCCGGAGGCAAAGGTTGCCGAACCAAAGCCCATAGAACAAGAAGATATTTCGACCAAGGCCTTTTTACCAGAGCCGCCTTCCAAGCCAGCGCCGGAAATTCCTGCAGGAAAAACTGAAATACCTGTAGCCCCCGAACCCCAGCCGGTACCCGAGCCAGTCAAGGAAGCGGCGGTGGATTTTTCTGCCTTGTTCTCGGACGCCCCCAAGGCTCCGTCAGACCAGCCGGCTGCCGCCGAACCGCCCAAACCGGAGGCGGAGGCCGGGAAAAAAGCCGAGGGCGAGAACACCGTCAGCAGTTTCCAATCCTGGCTGTCTTCGCTGCAAAAATAACAGAGGCGCCGCCCGTACAATTGGCATTCACTTTTGCATACCGCCTCAGGGCGGTATGCCTTTAAGGGACGCCCGGAAGAAAAAATCAATCCATTTCACTCTAAACCCCGGAGTAGTTATGCCAGATATCCATCGTCAAAGAATAACCGGCATCAGAAAAGCCCTGGCCTTAAACAAGGCCGACGGCATCATCATTACCAACCTGATAAACATCAGGTATCTGGCCGGATACACCGGAAGTTCCGGGCTGTTGTGGATATCCCAGAAGGAGTCGGTGTTCTTTACCGATTTCCGTTATCAGGAGCAGGTCAAGCGCGAAGTGAAGGGGGCCAGGTGCATCATCATCAAGAAGGGCCTTTGGGAGGAATTGTTCCTGAATCCCGATTTCAAAAAAGCCAGGAAGGTCGGCTTTGAAAAGAACGATCTGAAATACTACCAATACGAATTACTGCAAAAAGAACTGAAGGCCAAAAAACTTCTGCCTTTATCCGGCCTGACTGAAGAGCTTCGCAAGGTGAAGGTTCCGGACGAAATAAAAAACATTGCCCGGGCCGCCGCCATAGCGGATAAGTCCTTTTCCAGGATAGTCAGGGGGATAAGGCCGGGAATGACCGAGCTGGAGATAGCCTTCAAGCTGGAATCCATCATGAAGACCCTGGGGGCCAGCGCACCCTCGTTCGACACCATAGTCGGCTCGGGGCCCAACAGCGCCCTGCCCCATGCCCAGCCTTCGGACCGGAAGATCCGGAAGGGGGATTTCATCGTCTTTGATTTCGGGGCCGTCTACCGGGGCTACCACTCCGACATGACCCGGACGGTCTGCGTGGGAGAACCAAGCCCCAAACACTTGAAGGTCTACGATACCGTGCTCAGGTCGCAGCTGGCCGGGTTGAAGGCCGTCAGGGCCGGGGTCAAGGGCAGGGAGGCCGATGCCGCCGCCCGTGCAGTGATCAATGCGGCCGGCTATGCCAAGTACTTCGGACACGGGCTGGGCCACGGGGTGGGCCTGGAAGTGCACGAGGCTCCGGGAGTGGGCAGCAAATCCGAGAACCTGCTGCCGGTGAATTCGGTGGTGACGGTGGAGCCGGGGGTCTATCTGCCTGGCTGGGGCGGGGTGCGGATCGAGGATCTGGTGGTGGTCACCGCCACGGGCTGCCGGATACTTAGCAATTCACCCAAGGAACTGATAGTCATCAAGTAGTTGCTTTGCCACAAAGACACTAAGACACGAAAATCATGAATTATCAACCACTGCCAACAATAGAAGAAGAGCAGGCAAAGAAAATCGTAGATGCCGCATATGCAGTGCATAAAAAACTGGGTCCGGGGTTACTGGAAAAAATATACGAGATATGCTTTTGTCATGAATTGTCTAAAAGGGGCTTAAGGTACCAAAGGCAAGTTGATGTACCGATTGTTTATGACGGTATCACCTTTGATGAAGGACTATGTTTAGATGTCCTGGTTGAAAATAGCATCATCTGTGAATTGAAGGCCGTAGATGAGATGAATCCAGTCTGGGAAGCACAATTGCTCAGCCATTTAAAACTGACTGGTAAACGCCTAGGATTTCTTATCAATTTTAATGTGTCAGTCATCAGAAATGGTATTAAACGATTTATTGTATAAACTTGGTGACTTAGTGTCTTTGTGGCGGAAGAGTTACATCATCAAATAATATACCCAAACTGTTAGGAGGAGAAATTGGCCAGCACTGCGGATCTTAGAAACGGGATGGTCCTGAACTACGAGGGACAGCTTTTTTACACGGTGGAATTCCAGCACGTCAAGCCGGGCAAGGGCGGGGCTTTTGTCCGCACCAAACTGAAGAACGTCAAGACCGGCGCGGTGATCGAGCGGACCTTCCGCTCCGGGGAATCAATCACCGAGGTCAGGCTGGAGCGCCGCAAGATGCAGTACCTGTATAACAGCGACGACATGTACATGCTGATGGACAGCGAGACCTACGAACAGATCAGCCTGCCCGGGGAAATGTTTAAGGATATCAAGGACTTTTTGAAGGAGAACACCGAGATCCAGGTGCTGCTGCACGGGGAAGCCGTGATCGGGATAGAGATCCCGACCTTCGTCCTCCTGAAGGTGGCCCACTCCGAGCCGGGCTTCAAGGGGGATACCGCTTCCTCGGTCACCAAGCCGGCCACATTGGAGAGCGGGCTGGTGGTCCAGGTGCCGCTGTTCATAAACGAAAACGACCTGCTTAAGATAGACACCAGAACCGGAAAGTATTTAGAGAGGGCCTAAAATGGATCTAAAACAAACCCTGGAGCGGATGGTCAAGGAAAATTCCTCCGATCTCCACTTAAAGGCGGGAATGCCTCCGGTCTTCAGGGTGGACGGGACCTTGAAACCCCTGAATGAAGCCCCGCTGTCCCCGGAAGAACTGAGGCAGGTAGCCCTGCAGCTGATGCCCAAGGACCAGCAGCAGATATTTGCCGAGGAGAAGGAGCTGGACTTTGCCATCGGGGTGGCCGGGCTGGGAAGATTCCGGGTGAACGTCTACATGCAGCGCGGCAGCGTGGCCCTGGCCCTGAGGGCCATTCCGGTCTCGGTCAAGAAGATCGACGAGCTGGCTCTGCCGCCCATCATCAAGGAACTGGCCACCAGCCACCGGGGGATGCTGCTGGTGACCGGAACCACCGGCTCCGGCAAATCCACCACCATGGCCGCCATGATAGAGCATGTCAACGAGACCGAGAGCCGGAACATCATCACGGTGGAGGACCCGATAGAATTCCTGTTCCGCGACAAGAAATCCATCATCAGCCAGCGGGAGGTGGGCACCGACACCCTGTCCTTTGCCGCCGCCTTAAAACACGTGCTGCGCCAGGACCCGGATGTGATCCTGATCGGGGAGATCCGGGACAAGACCACCCTGGGCACCTCGCTCCAGGCCGCCGACACCGGCCACATGGTGATGAGCACCCTTCACACCCTGAACGCCTCGGAGACCATCAACCGGGTGATCTCCTTCTTTCCGCCCCACCAGCACGAGCATGTCCGGGTCCTTTTAGCAGCCACTCTGATAGGCGTGGTCAGCCTGCGCCTGCTGCCCCGGGCCGACGGCAAGGGCCGGGTGCCGGCGGTGGAAGTGATGATCAACACCGCCACGGTCAGGGAGCACCTGCTGGATCCGGTCAAGACCCTGATGATCCCCCAGCTGATCTCCGAGGGCAACACCCAGTACGGCATGCAGTCCTTTGACCAGTCCATCATGAAGCATTACCGCGACGGGATGATCTCCTACGAGACCGCCCTGCAGAGCGTGACCAACCCTGACGAATTCAAGCTCCGGTTAAGGGGCATCGAGAACGCCTCCGATTCCCGGGGGTGGGATTCATTTGACACAACGTCCAGAAAGTAAGATTTGAGCATTAAAATTGACGTGGTAATTGTTCCGGCCGAACTGCCGGAGCAGGGCTTGGCCGGCAAGACGGTGGCGGTGATAGACGTGCTGCGGGCCTCCACTTCCATGGTGGCGGCGCTGGAGGCCGGGGCCAAGGAGATCATCCCCCTGGCCAGCATCGAGGAGGCCACCCGGCTGGCCGAGACCATGGGCCGGGAGACCGTGGTCCTGTGCGGCGAGCGGGACGGCAATAAGATCAACGGCTTTGATCTGGGCAATTCCCCCCTGGAATTCACCCCGGAGAACGTCAAGGGCAAAAGCCTGCTGATGGCCACCACCAACGGAACGGTGGCCGTGGCCCGGGCCAAGGGGGCGGCGCTGATAGCGGTAGGCTGCCTGATAAACGCCAAGGCCCTGGTCCCGGTGCTGACCGAATCCCAGGCCGAGATAGTCCTTTTATGCTCCGGCAAGCAGGGCCGGGTCTCGCTGGAGGACCTGCTCTGCGCAGGATATCTGACCAAACTGATCAAAGACCAATCCCCCGAGGCCGAGATCAACGATGGCGCCCGGGTGGCCCGGGACATCTACGAAAAGCACAAGGGCCACCTGACCAAGGCCGTCAAAGAAAGCGACCACGGCAGTTACCTGGCCGGCCTGGGTTACCTGACTGACATAGAGTATGCCACCCAGCCCGATGCCAGCAGCACCGTGCCGGTGATGAAGGACGGGCGGATAGTGGTGAATTAGGCGGAGACAGGATAGATTTATATGCGCATCACGTCAGATTTCATTCGTACTGAAATTGAGAAGCAGAACTACGAAATATCACTTCATGCGGATGATGAACGCATCGCAGATGGTTTAACTGTCTCGCAATTGGAGTTCGCATTATCAAATTGTGTAGTCATAGAGCAATATCAGGATGATCCACGCGGGGAGAGTTGTTTAGCGACAGGATTCACGCTTGAAGGAATAGCCGTTCATGTTGTTTGCGGCAGGAATCCTTCGGGACATCTGATTCTCATTACGGTCTATATTCCAACCACTCCAAAATGGCGGGATCCATGCACGAGAAATCGATAAAAGAAGGAGTTATCTATGGTAAAGAAATATAGCGATTGCTTTTATTGCGGCGGTTCAGTAAAAGAACGGCTTATGCCCCGGGAAGTTAGATGGCAGGGGCGTTTATTCATCTTTGAAAACGTTCCAATGGGCGTCTGTACTCAATGCGGAGAAAAAGTTCTAAAGCCGGATGTAGCCAAGGCAATTGATCATACCTTTCATGAGCAGAGGAAACCTAAAAAAACCATCCAGGTTCCTGTTTATTCATTTTGCCCTGACGTCGCGTAAAACAGAGTATCCGGTTATGTGCCTTCGGCGCTTCACCCAGCCCGATGCCAGCAGCACCGTGCCGGTGATGAAGGACGGGCGGATTGTGTCCTGCCAGGCCGGGGATCCCCGCTAAACAGCGATACAAAAACAGACAGATAAGATAAATGAAATCCGACCAAAAAGAAAAAGAAAAAAAATCTTCCCCG
>JAURWH010000146.1 GCA_030655055.1 bacterium | reverse complement strand
GTTTCCGGCGACAGCAGGTAGATCTCGGCGTTGCCGTCCTTGGAAAGCGTCAGGGCCAGAAATTTTCCGTCCGGGGACCAGGCCGGAGAGGTGTTCAGTCCCTCGGTCTGGGAGATGATGGCGGTCTTGCCGCTGGCCAGGTTCAGGGAGACAATGTCGGTGCGGTTGCGGTAGAAGGAGACGAAGGCCAGCGCCCCGCCGCCCGGCTGCCAGTCCGGCGAGATGTTGATGGAGTTGAAATTGGTGAGGGCCCGAAAACCTCCGCCGTCGTAATCGGCCAGCATCAGCTCCTTGTTCTTTCCGCTTTTCAGGCTGAAAGCTATCTTGGTGGAGGAGACGCCGTTCTCGCCGCTCAGGTTCTTGATGATCAGGTCGCTGGCGGCGTGGGCCGTGGCTCTTGAGCCGTCCGGTTCGATGTCCTTGCTGAAGACCTGGCGTTGGATGCTCATGTCAAAGACCGACAGCCTGAGGGTGACCTTCTTCTTTTCCTGTTTCAGCTCCGGGATCAGCACCTGCCTGGCCCCCAGCATCTGCCAGGCCCCGATGTCCAGCTGGCCCTTCTTCAGCCCGTAGCCTTCCAGCAATGACGGAGGATAGACCAGCTTGAAGTACAGGGAAAAGGCCAGATCGTCGCCGATGATATCCAGCATCTTCTGGGCGTTAACCGCGGCTTCGGGTGAAGCCTTGGCATCCTGGGTCTGCAAAGGCGCGATGCCCAGCTCCAACTGCCGCCGTTCAGAAGTGGAAAGTTTCAGGTAGACGTCCGCCTGGCCAAATGCACTCTGGCAAAGCAAGATGATCGTGGGAAGAAGCAGTAAATATCTTCGTGCCATTTTAATTGAAGTATCTGATTTATTGTTTCGTGTCTTTTCGTGGGTGGGTTATTTGACGTACTCAAACTCAAAATGCACCCCCAAAGTAGCAAGCTTCATCTCCTCGGGCAGCGGCGGGAATACTTTGGCCTCGTACACCGCCCGCAGGGCCGACTGGTCGAAGATGGCGTCCCCGGAGGAGTTCTCGATCTTCACTTCCTGCAGCTTCCCGTTCTTGTCTATCCTAAAATAGACCTGGGCCCGCACCGTTTCCCTTTTCCCCTGGTAGGGGTTGTTCCAGTTCTGGCTGATCTTGGACAGGATCAGCGCCAGGTAATAGGAATCGGACGGCACTCCACCCTCGGAGGACAGTATCTTCATCCCCTTGGCCAGCCCGGTGGTATTGGATTTTGGGGAGGAGGCTTTTGCCTGCTTTGTGTCTTTGGCTTTCTTGTCGGCCTTGGGTTTTTCCTTTTTGGCCGAAGGCTCTTTCATGGCCTTTTCCTCCGGCAGCTGCGGACCCGGCATTTCCCGGGTTTCCGGCTCCTCAGATACCTCTGCCGGCAGCGAGACCAGGCTGACCTTGTAGACCTGGGGATAGATGGGCTTGGCCGACGCTTTCAGGACGTAGGAAGCGCCGAAGATGCCCAGCAGAAAGGCCAGGTGTATGAAGAATGATATGACGAAGGCTTTTTTCATTTGTCAGGTTTTATTTGACCTCTCCCTGTTTCCCTCCCCTCGAGGGGAGGGATGCCGCAAGGCAAGGAGAGGTTAAAAGTTCGCGTTAGCGGAAACACTCATTTACTGCACACAACGCACAGCGTTTGCCCTTGGTTATTCTTCTGGTCGCTAAAGTCATAAAACAATTCCGGCTTGAAACCAGTTTCAGTTAAAAGCGCAAAATAATCTTCTTCTTGCAAAGCCGGAGAAACAAAGGGACATTCCTCAAACCGCGTTGTTCCCTGCGAATCGACTATCCTATAAAGGTAGATCCCATTTACCCGCCTTTTGTCATCCGACAAGGTAAACGCCACTTTTCGTGATACTTTATGACCATTTGAAGGATCACTGATCGGTTTTGACCAGGGAATTTCCCTCTTGCCATCTGTAAAACTTGAAAGATCAAAACGCCTGACAGTCAGTAAAAATGCACCTTTGGGCGATAAATGCTTGTAGGCCGTTCTTAAACAAGCTGCTTGATCTTCCCTGGCGCGAAGCTCGCGAAAAGAATTATCCGCCATGAGTATGAGGCCAAACTGCCGGTCAAAGTTAAAACCGGTTATATCTACTTTGAGCAACTTGATCTTATTTTTTATTCCGGCAGGAAGTTTGCTGGTATTGTGTCCTGCCACCTCAAGCATTTTGTCGGAGAGATCGATCCCGGTAACATCAAAACCGGCCTCGGCCAATTTTATTAATAAGCGGCCTGTGCCGCAGGCTAATTCCAGTATTGGGCCACTAGTTTTTTGAGCGCAGCCCTTATACCAACTGATCTCATCCTCATTCAACGGGCTAAAATGCTCGTAATCCCAGCCGAATAATTGATATCTTTTAATATCTGCTGTCATCTGCATAATAGTTTTGTTAACACGGAAGACTGATCGTTCGACTGAGGCCCTCGGCTGAGCTCGGTCGAAGCCCTCACGCCGAAGTCTTGTCGAAGTCTCATTTCCCCAGTTTGGGCTCCGTCACTAATCCCAGGTTGGTGACCTTAAGCTCTTTCAGCTGCCCTATCACCTCCACCACCAGCCCGTAGGGCACCGTCTTGTCGGCCTTCAGGTAGACCGGCTGGCTGGGATTTGCCGCCAGCAGACCGCTGATCACCTTGGGGAACGCGCTCTGGGAAACGGTCTGGTTGGAGACGATGATCTTGCCGCCCGAGGTCAAAGTGATGGTCAGGCCCTCCTCCACCTGGGGCTTGGTGGACGAAGACTTGGGCAGGGCCACGTCCACCCCGGAGCGCATCATTGGGGCGGTGATCATGAAGGTTATCAGCAGGGTCATGCAGACGTCTATCAGGTTGGTCATGTTGATGGTGGCCAACGGCTGCAAACCGGTGCGCTGGCGCCGCATCTTACTTTCCTCCGTAGACCGAGTGCATCCTCAGGTCGCCCAGGAATTCCGAAGACAGGTTCTCCATCTCCAGCGTCATCTGGCGGATGTTGGTGTTGAATGCGTTGTAGGCCATGGAGGCCGGGATGGCCACCACCAGCCCGGCGATGGTTGTCACCAGGGCCTCGGCGATGCCCGGGGCCACGACTTGAATGCTTGACGACCCAAAGTTCTTGATGTCCACGAAAGCGATCATGATCCCCCAGACCGTACCCAGCAGTCCAAGCAAAGGCGAGATGCTGGTGATGGAGGCCAGCGAGATCAGCTTGCTGGAAAGGTCCTCCTCCTGCTGGCCGATGGACCGTTCCATGGCCGCCTGGATGTTGGGCAGCACCTCCAGCGGGAACGAGACCTGCTCGCCGCCGGAGAGGCGGTGGGCCTCGGCCAGGCCCTCGGCCAGCACGGAGAAGCTGGCGGAATCGGGGTTGGCGGACTTGAAGGGATCGTTGAAGTTCTTGCGCCGGCGGAAGGATTCCATGAATTTCTTGTTGGCCTGTTTTATTTTCTTGAAATAGCGGTGCTTGTATATTATCACCGACCAGGAATAGACCGAGAGGTAGACCAGCGAGAACATGATCAGGTTGGTGAATACGTCGTAGCCCAGGATCAGGCCCCAGAGTGTCTCTTTGGCAAAAGTATGGAACATGAATAGATTCTCCCTATCTATATCTTAGTTGCTAAATTACGGTGGTGGTTGCCTGCTTCATATTTTCAATTTATCCAGGAGCTGGCAGACGTACCCGTATGCCTCGCGGTTGTTGGTCTTGGCAAAGAACTTCATGGCATCCAGTCCCATGTAATGCTTATAACAAGCTAC
>JAURWH010000145.1 GCA_030655055.1 bacterium | reverse complement strand
ACCCCCGCCGCACCGAGATCCTGGCCGCCACCGAGGAAAAGTTCTCAGTGGAGGACCTGATCGCCGAGGAGGACATGGTGATCACCATCTCCCACGCCGGTTACATCAAGCGGCTTTCGGTGAGTTCCTACAAGCGCCAGGGCCGGGGGGGCAAGGGGGTCACCGGAATGACCACCCGGGACGAGGATTTCGTGGAGGGGATGTTCATCGCCTCCACCCACCACTACATCCTGTTCTTCACCGACAAGGGCCGCTGTTACTGGCTGAAGGTCTACGAAGTGCCGGAGGGCGGCCGGGCGGCCAAGGGCCGGCAGATATCCAACCTGCTGGAGATGAAGCCCGACGAAAAGATAGCGGCCTACATCGCGGTCAAGGAATTCGACGAACAGCATTTTGTGGTGATGGCCACCAAGGAGGGGACCATCAAGAAGACCGCCCTGTCCGAATTCGCCAATCCCCGCAAGGCCGGGATCATCGCGGCCACGGTGGACGGCAAGGATCTGCTGATCGAGGCCAAGATGACCGACGGCAGCGAGGATGTGATCCTGGTGACCAACCAGGGGCAAGCCTGCCGCTTCCACGAGAGCGATGTCCGGGCCATGGGCAGGAATGCGGCCGGGGTCCGGGGCATCACCCTGGACAAGAAGGATTTCGTGGTGGGGATGGTGGCGGTCAAGCGCGAGGGTTCGCTGCTGACGGTCTGCCTTAAGGGCTTCGGCAAGCGGAGCGAGATCGAGGAATACCGGGTCACCCGCCGGGGCGGCAAGGGCGTGATCACCATGAAGATCACCGACAAGACCGGCCCGGTGGTGGCGGTCAAGGAGGTGGTGGACACCGACGAACTGATGATCATCTCGGCCGGGGGCCAGGTGATACGGCTGGCCCTGAAGAACGTCCGGGTGATGGGCCGGGCCACCCAGGGGGTCCGCCTGATAAACCTGGATGACAAGGACCAGGTGGTGGACGTGGCCAGGCTGGCGGCCTCGGAAGAAGAGGGAAACGGGGAAGCCAACGGGGAGACCGAAGATAAGTGATATTCCGAGACAGCCCAGAACTGAGCGATCAGGCTGGGCTGTCCTTTAATCAGTCCACATTGAGGGACCCGGAAAACCTTTACCGATAGATGAAAAACAAAGTCAAAAAACTCATGTCCAGGTTCAGCCTTCTTAACGAAAAAAAAGACCTGAAAAAAGAAGAGCTGATAGATGAATTGAACCGGGCATATTCGGAACTGCAGAACCTATATCAGACCCTGGCCGACGCCAACCAGCAGAAGACCCTGCTGTTGGAGGAACTGCAGGCACAGAAGGCAGTGCTGGAGCGCCAGAACAGCGAAGACAGCCTGACCGGGCTGTATAACCGCCGTTTCATCGATCTCCAGCTGTCCCGGGAGTTTCTCCGGGCCCAGCGCTATAACCGGAACCTGATCGTGATAATGGCCGACCTGGATCATTTCAAGCGGATCAACGACGATTTCGGTCACCAGACGGGGGACCAGGTATTGATGGTTGTTGCTCAAATATTGAAAGAAAGCTCCCGGGAGGTGGACTTTATCGCCCGTTACGGCGGAGAGGAATTCCTGCTGTTGCTGCCGGAAACCCCTTCCAACGGGGCCATCTTCGTCTGCGAGCGGATCAGGAAGGCGGTGGAGGGACATGACTGGGATCAATTGACAACCGGATTGAAAGTGACCATCAGCCAGGGCATATCCTACAATACCAAGGTGGAAAGCCATCTGGTCATGCTGCACCATGCCGACACCAAGCTTTACGAGGCCAAGCGGGCGGGAAGAAACACGGTGAAATACTGAGCAAAGATTATCTTTTAGCCACAAAGACACCAAGGCACAAAGAATATCTATCTGACTGACTACAAAATACTTGCCCTGAGCTGCCAGACTGAGATGTTAGGCTGAGTTCATCGAGGCCCTGCCGAAGTCCGTGTCGAAGGGGCACCGAAATCGTAAAATATAAAACGAGTTAATATGAACGACTGGTTAAAAGAATTTGACGGCGCCGTGACGGTCTGCGATCCTCAGGGCATCATACTGCATATGAATGACAGGGCGGTTAAGACCTTCGCCAAATACGGCGGAGCCGCCTTGATAGGACAAAGCCTGGTGGAGTGCCACCCCGAGCCGGCCCGGACCAAGCTGCTGGATCTTTTGAAGACCCAGGGCAGGAATGTTTACACCATTGAGAAGCAGGGGGTGAAGAAACTGATCTATCAGTGCCCCTGGTTCCAGGACGGGAAATACGGCGGATTAGTGGAACTGTCCCTGGAGATACCAATGGAAATGCCCCATTTCGTAAGGCAGTAATATTTTCAAATATTTGTTGATTTCGGGATATTTTAAAGGTATAGTTAATCAAGTACGATCGATATAATTGGCCAAGTAACATAACACCAACCACAACCCCAAAAGGAGATCGCCATGAAAAAACGGAATCCCATAGCGGTACTGCTGCTTCCCTTTGTTACTTTCGGATTTTACGGACTTTATTGGGTGGTGCAGACCAAGATCGAAATGAACGCCAAGGGCGCCCAGATACCCACCGCCTGGCTGATCATCATCCCCTTAGTGAACCTGTGGTGGATGTGGAAGTATTCCGAGGGCGTGGAATTGGTGACCGGCGGCAAGACCTCCGGGGTGCTGGCCTTTATTCTGCAGTTCCTGCTGGGCATCATCGGCGCCGCCATCATTCAGGATTCCTTCAATAAGAACGTGGCCTGATCTCCCCGGGGGAAGCAGGCTTGAAACCAAACATCCGCTCTGTCCAATAATTCGGCAGGGCGGATGTTCATTTAGTGCGGCCTGTTTGATTTGCAAGTTGACTTTAGTCAAGGTTAAAAGTATAATCAAAGCATGATCTGGACGTTGACAATCATATTGCTGGCTGCATCTTTGGTGCTGGGGTGGCGGGAGCGTTCTGGCCTTTCCCGGTCAAAATGGGCGGTGCTGTTGGCCCTGCGTCTGGGGACGGCCGTTGTTTTGGGCCTGGTCCTGCTGGACCTTTTTCCCCTATTGCGGGGCAGGGAAAAACAAAGCCTGCTGGTCCTGGCCGATGCCTCCCAAAGCATGACCCTTAATGACGGCCAGCCCCAGAACCGCTGGCAGAGGGCGGCAGTCATTGCTTCCCGCCTGGATCTGCCGGGGCGAAAAACGCCGGTTTACCGGACAACTGAGAAAGGGCTGGCGGAAGGCCTGCCAGGCAGCTTGGTAAAACCGCTGGAATATACCGACCTGTCCGAGGCTCTTATATCGGCCGGCCGGAACAAGCCCGGGGCCATCCTGCTTTTATCGGACGGGGGTCACAACCGGGGCGATGATCCGGTCCGGGCCGCGGCAGCCGGCATTCCAATATATGCGATCGGATTCGGCCCGACCGGCGGTTTAAAAAATGCCTTGATCACCGATGTCTGGAACGATAACGAGGTCGAGGCCGGCCAGCCGGCCGAGATCAGCCTGAACATCCAGGGGAAGCTGACCGGAGGCCGGGTGAGCCTGTGGGAGAACGGCGTTAAACTGGCGGAGAAGAGGCTGGACCTTAAAAGCGATACGGTGTTGACCTTTGGACTGATACCCAAACCGGAAGGCCTTCACCGTTACACGATAGTTTTGGAGAACTCCGGCAAACAACGGCTGGACCAGGCCTCCGCCGTCATCAGCGTGGTCAAGAAGAATTTCAGGCTGTTATTCATCTGTTCGGATCCCGGCTGGGACCTGAGATTCTGGCAGCAGGCCATAGGCCTCAATCCCGCCTATACCGCTGATATCCTTATAAAACAGGGGACGGGGTGGAAAAAGATCCTTTCCGGGGGGCGGGAAGCTAAAGGCAACCTTGATTCGCTGGACAAATATGACGCGATCATAATTGGGAACATAAAGCCCGGGGATCTTCCAACGGCGGCGGAACAAGCCATCGTCAACCTGGTGCGGCAAAAAGGCCGGGGCCTTTTCCTGCTGGGCAGTTTTCGTCAGAGCGGGATACTCGGGCAGCTGGCCCCCATATCTTACAGCCGGGAGATCAAACCGGTGATAGGCACTGCCTGGCCGGCCCCGGAGCTTTTCAACACCGGAATGCTGGAGATCACCAAAGAGCCCGGTTTAAAAAGACTGCCGCCGCTGTCACTGAATAAAAACTACGGCATCAGGGATGAAAGGATATTTCTTTTAGCCGGCCTGCAAACCTCCGACCAAAAGACCTATCCCCTTTGGGCCAGGGCGGAAGAAGGCCTGGGACGCATCGTGCATATCTCGGCCGAAGACCTTTGGCGCTGGAAGCTGGCGGCGGCCGGGGCCGGCCGTGATACCGCCCTGTTGGGGGAAATGGTGCAAAGCAGCCTGCTGTGGGTTCTGGGCCGTGACGGCGCCGGTTTTTTGGCCGGCCCTGAGAGGATACTCAATGCCCAGGGTCAGGAGATCAAATTCAACGGCCGCTGGAAAAACTATTCCCGTCAAGCGGGACAAAGCGCCAAGTGGTCGGTTGCCATTACTGACAGCTTTGGACATAAAACAACATATAAACTGGCCGACTGGGGGAATGGCGATTTTGTGGCGGAACTGGGAGATCTTGACCCCGGTCAATATTCTTACACCACCGGTCTGGAACTTGGATTTGGCCCGGCTCAGCCGAACGGCGGAAAGAAGATATTTTCGGCCAGGGGAAGGTTCTTTGTGGAACCGGGCAGGGATGAACTGCGGGACCATTTGCAGAACGCAGGGTTGCTTAGGTCAATGGCCTCGGCCAGCGGGGGAAAATACTGGGATGAAAATGATATCTCTGAAGACGGCGGCTGGCAGAAGAACATAAAAATACCTGGGGCTCCGTATTCTTCACAAAACGATCCAACCTTCAGCATACTGGCCATCTGCCTGCTTTTGGCGGCAGAGTGGTTCCTGCGCCGGAAATGGGGGAGGGTTTGACGGGAAGGAACCCAGATCCCTTAAGTTGCCCATCCCGCGAAAAAACGCGAAAATATTCAAACTTCCACTATCCGCCCAAAATCTAAAGGTCAAGGCATGATCCCGCTTAAAGACGACATAGTTTCTTCCAGCTTTCCGTTCATCAACACGCTGCTGATCGCCATCAATGCGCTGGCCTTCCTTTATGAACTTAGCCTGGGGCCGGGACTGAACCTTTTCATGGTCCAGTATGCAGCGGTGCCGGAAAAGGTCGTCTCGGCCGGGGCCCTGGGCTGGATGAGCATAATGTCTTCCATGTTCCTTCATGCCGGTTGGGCTCATTTTCTGGGTAACATGCTTTATCTTTACATCTTCGGCGACAATGTGGAGGATGCGCTGGGGCATTTCAAATACCTGGCCTTCTACCTTTTGTGCGGGTTCGGGGCGGCCTGGGCCCATATCCTCACGGATCCGGGCTCTGCCGTTCCCATGGTCGGAGCTTCCGGGGCCATTGCCGGAGTGCTGGGGGCGTATTTCCTGCTGTACCCCAAGGCCCGGGTCCTGACCCTGGTATTCCTGGGTTTCTTCATCCGGATCATCAAGATACCGGCCCTGGTGGTGCTGGGTTTTTGGATCATCCTGCAGCTGGTGCTGGGCTTGGGCAGTTTGCCGTTGAGGGGGCAGGGCGGAGGCGTGGCCTGGTTCGCCCACATCGGAGGGTTTGCCTGCGGCATGGTCCTGATATTCGTGATGGGAGGATGGAGAAAACGGCAGAATTATGTTGCAAAACCCGGTGCTTTTTGGGATAATTAAAAACTAAACCATTGATGAATAATGGCAGTTGTTTCCAGTCATAAATCAACGGAAAGATCAGGCAGAACGGGCGGCAAGTTATTGACCGGAGCTTGGCCCCGGGTGCTGATATCCCTGTCAATACTTTTGGTATATCTCAGGACCGTCAGTTTCGGTTTCACCTATTTTGACGATGAAAGCCTGGTGCTCAACAATCTGGCGGGCTTAAGTTCCTTAAAGAACATTATCTTGGGCTTTAACGGGGAACTGACCAGGGGCTTCACTGCCTTTTATCGTCCGTTATTGACCGCCTCATTTATCATCAATTATCAGCTGAGCGGTCTGGCGGCCTGGGGGTACCACCTGATCAACGTCTTGCTGCATTTGACGGCCTGTCTGTTGTTCTATAAACTGTTAACAAAACTTCATGCCGGGCCGGGCCGGGCCCTGTTCTTTTCACTATTGTTCGCCGTCCATCCCCTGAATGCCCAGGCGGTGGCCTGGATCCCGGGCCGGAACGACTCGTTGCTGGCGGTATTTGCACTGCCGATGCTGATGCTTTTTATGGACTTCGCAGCCACCGGAAAGCTTCGATACCTGTTTTTGAACAGTTTGTTCTTTGCCCTGGCTCTTTTGACCAAGGAGTCAGCCCTGGTGATGCCGGTTCTATGCCTGGGATATTTCTTTTTAGTTCCCCAACGGCCAAGGCACTACCAAAAGCTGGTGCTGAATGCGGTTCTGTGGTTTGCCATATTCCTGTCATGGTACTGGGCCCGCAATAATGCCCTGGGGTTCAGCCCGGAGGGCCAGGCCGGAAGATTCATTGCTCCAATAGAATTCTTTGCCGGAGTACTCTCTTATCTGGGCAAGGCGCTTCTTCCCATCAACCTTTCGCCGGTGGCCGGGCCGGAGATCGGCTCATTTTTTTACGGGACAGCAGCGCTGGCGTTGTTGTCCGGCCTGGTCTGGCGGGTCCGGCTGAAAAATAAATCCTTCTTTCTTTTTGGCTTGTTATGGGCAGCGCTGTTCCTGCTGCCTAATATGATAAGGGGATCGTTCATAACGCTGGCTCTGGAACACAGGTTTTATCTGCCTTTCATGGGTCTGCTGGCGGCGTTTTCCCAGGTGAACCAGTTCAAGTTTGAAACGGCCAAGACAAAGACCGCGATGGTCCCGGGATTGGTCATATTGATTGCGGCTTTTGGGACATTCTGGTATTCAACCGATTTTAAGGACCGGGAGACATTCTGGACGGCGGCCGGTAAAAAGTCGCCCCAAAACTCTTTGGTCCATTATAACCGGGGGTTGTTGTTTCAGGAAAAGGGTAAATACGATCAGGCCGAAAGGGAATACCAAACAGCTTTGGGGATCACGCCGGACTACGCCGGGGTCCACAACAATCTGGGGATATTATATCAAATGCAGGGCAAACACGGACCGGCGGAGCAGCAGTTCAAAAAGGCTTTGCAGTATCGTCCCAATCTGGCCGAAGCCTTGGACAACCTGGGGTCCGTCTATTACCAGCAAAACCTGCCGGATCAGGCCCGGGAACAATTTGAAAAGGCGATCAGGGCCAATCCCCGGCTGGCTTCGGCCCATAATAATCTGGGCAGCCTTTATTTTCTGTCCGGGAAACTGCCGGAAGCAGAACGGGAATTTGGCGAGGCGGTAAGGCTGAAACCGGACTGGGCTGAGGCCCAAGCCAATCTGGGGAGCGTTCATCTGAAGGTCGGTTCGTACGACCAAGCCGAGAGGGAGTATCTTAAGGCCCTGTCGTTGGATGGAGGGAATCAGACGGCCAGTTACAATTTGGCCGAAATGTACATCAGCCAGGGATCTTACCAGAAAGCCCAGAACTTATTGCAGGCCATTCTAAGGATCCGCCCGGAAAACCCATTGTTCCACGAACAGCTGTCTTATGTCTGTTATCTCCGTAAAGACTACAACCAGGCGGTAATTCATTACGACCAGGCGCTGAAGCTGGGGGCCGCTCCTGATCCGGCCGTGCTGGCCAAACTGAAACCCTACCGATCCAAGTAAACATTTCATTTTCTATCCTGACGGCCCTTGGCGGGGAAAACCACTTCAGGATCAACTGAAACAAAGTCAGGGCAAGGACGGTGAACATGGAAAGAACAATGGCCAGGCTTAACTGGAAACAATTCCAAAAACTGGTCCCCGGCAAGACCAACCGGGTACTGCTGCCGGTGGGCACCATCGAAGCCCACGGGCCCGGGGCGCTAGGGACGGATGCCTTCATCCCGGAATATATCTGCCAAAAGCTGGCCGGTCCGCTCAACGCCATGGTGGCCCCCACCATTCCCTACGGCCTGACCAGGTCGCTGATCGGTTTTCCCGGATCGCTGACCGTTTCCCCGGAAACCCTGACCGCCTATGTAAAGGAGACCGCCCTGAGCCTGACCCAGGCCGGGTTCAAGTACGTGATAATAATGAACGGCCACGGCGGAAACAACGACTGCCTGAAGCCGGTGGGCCCGTACCTTTGGCAGCAAAACAGGTCCAGGACGCTGATCATTCACTGGTGGGAAGCTTCGGCTGCAGTCGGCCAGAAATATTTCAAAGGCACCGGACACGCCGGAGCAGATGAACTGGCGGCCCTGATGGCGGTGGACCCCGGCCTGGTGGCCAGGGAAGACTACCAAAAGCAGGAGGTGGGCGATTATCCGCCGGGGATGACGCCCTATCCCTTTCATACCTCGATGATCCTGAACCAAAGGGGCCAGGGTTATCCGGACTTTGATGCCGCCAAGGCCCGCAAATACATGGGAGAGGCGGTCAAGCTGATAGCGGAAGAAGCCCGGACAATTTTAAACGCCTGGGAGAAACTGGACTGATGGCAGACATCTCCGTACAGATAGCTGAGCTGGAAAAACAGGCTGCCCTGGCCGGGCGGTATTTCGGCAAGCTGGAAGAGACCTGGGGCAGGTCGGCCGAGGCCCGCAGCATCCTGAACGGGCTGGGAAATTACCTGGAAGAGAACCACATCGACGCCGGGTTCCTCAAGATATTTTCCGAGGGGCCCGAGCCGGGAGTGATCTACGTGGAGCTGCCCCGGGGGGCCCGCGATTTCCACGGCCAGGCCGCCCAGCTGCTTTTGGACTGCTGTCTGGCCGAGCACACCGGCGGCGGGGAAGGGTCATGGGCCAAATGGCGGGAGTTCGGACAGAACATATATTACGGGATCATCGAAGAACTTTATTCCAACTTTATCTCCTCCAAGTCCAATCTGGCACTGGTATTTGAATTGTCCTACCGGCAATTGATGTCGGAGGCGGCCCAGGTCTGGTGGGAAGGCCAGCCGGAGCAGAACCTTAGGCTGAGACCGGCCATTGACCGCCGGCTGGGGCTGGAGATCACCGGGCTGCTAAAACCCATCAGGCAAAAGGTGCTGTCCCAGAAACTCCTGGGAACCGGCATTCTGGACGGCCTGACCGACCAGGCCTGGGACGGACCGATCGGGCCCGAGGGCGGCCAGGCCAAAGAGATGTCCTTCCTGCTCTGGGAGCATAATCTCAATCCCTGGCTCTTCGCCCGGATTTTTTATCTGTTATATACCGACCAGATCAAGGCCGAAGAAGAATTGCTTTGGGAAAAGATAAATTCCGCCAATGTCACCAAACCGGAAGAGATCATCAGCCTGATAACCGGAAAACTGCCCCAGGCCTCGGAGCTGGCCGTCAAAGAGATTCAAAAATTAGTGGTCAAGAAAGCGCTGGAGCTGGAAACCCGGGTCAACACGGAACTGCTGGAACTGCAGAAATATTCCGCCCGGATAAAAAAACAGACCCAGGACCTGGTGATCCAGAACAACGCCGAGATGAACAAGACGGTGGAGGGCAAGTTCAGTTCCGAAAGCCTGATCACCCTTTCAGCCAAGGTCAGCGACAGCATGGTCCAGTTTCAGCGGGGATTGTTTGCCCAACTCTGGCACCTGGGCGACCTGGAACGCAAGGAACGCAATCTGCAGGGATACCTGGAAAAGACCAGGTATCTTCAAAAGATGCCGGCCAAGGAACTTTTGGGAATGCTGACCTCAAAGGCCCAGGATCCCAGCCTGGACCTGATGCAGCACCTGGCCCAGTTCAAACTTTATTCGCTGCACATCGACAACAAATGGGAGGAGTGGGCCCAGAAGCATTCCCAGGAACTGATGGAGCTGTTCCGCCAGGCGGTGGATCTGGCCCAGGGCCGGGCCGGCCCTCTGGAAAGGGATTTTCAAAAGCGCAACCCCAAAGATCCCCAGTATCAAAAGATCAAGCAGGAGCTGGAGGAGGCCCAAAGCGACCTGAAGGCCCTGGAGGGCCTGGTGGAGGAGAAGGGCGGCGGCCGTCTGTACCATGTGGAAAGGATCATCACCGGTTACCGGAGATTCATCAAAGAAACGGCCGAGCCCCTGGTCTTCTGCCGCCGGGTATCGCAGCTGGTCAAGCTGTGGCCGCCCCTGCTGGCCAAAGATCCGCCCCTGATGCGGCAGCAGGAATTGTTTGACGAGGTCCGGTACCTGAATGAATCATTGAAGAACACCTCCCGCCACTGCATCATGGCCGCCCAGGGCAAGGTCTGCTCCCCGCCCCAGATGATGGGCGAGCACACCCGGGAGCTGAGGAGCCGCCTGCTGAAACGCTACGGGCGGAACATCGCGGTGATGATGTACGACATCCGGGGCTCCAGTTTCATGAGCGCCAAACTGAACCAGGCCGAGCGGGAAAGGGAGATCAAGAACAAACTTGGGTACCTGATCGCCCAGGTCATCAAGCAGCACGGGGGGATGCTGATCAAGGACACCGGGGACGGAGGCCTGGCCTGGTTCGGCGAGAACGGTCCGGAGCTTTACGAAAAATGCTACAAGGAGATGGCCGGGGCCAAGGGGGTCCGGATCCGCCACTCCATCGCCGCCGGGGCCGAGCTGGCCCTGCAGCCTTCGGCCGAATCCTCCCGGCTGGCCGCCGACTGCGCCTGCCAGATGCTGAAGACCGCCGAGCGGTTCATCCAGGACAACTTTTCCAACTACCGGGAGTGGTTCAAAGAGGCCAAGGAGCGGGAGATACTGCACCAGGGCACCAACTATGCAGTGCTGCCGCCGGAGTTCAAGGCCCTGTTCCGGCTGGGGGTGGGGATCTGCTCCGGCGAGCCGGGACGGGAGGTCTCGCTGGCCTTCAATGCCGCCGGGGACCTGGACCTGTGCGGGACCCTGGTCAACGACGCCAGCCTGCTGGCCACCGGCCGCGATCCCATGCGCTCGGTGGTGATGCTGGACCAGTCGGCCTGCTTCAACCTGCTGTTGAATTCCGAAAGGTTCGAGCCGGCCTACCAAAAGGATTTTGCGGCCGGGAACATCTCCGGCCCCGAGGCCTGGGAGAAAAGCCTGTGGGAGGCTTACGGCATGGCCGGAGCGGTGCTGCCCGACGGCAACTATCATTTTCCGGCGGCTGATTTTGAGATCACCCGGGTGGGTCTTAAAACCCCCATTAAAAGCGAGAACGAGAAGAACCAAAGCCTTAAATTCGGGTCGGTATCCGGCAGCCTGGTGGTGGGCGATGAAGGCTCATTGTACCAGATGGAGGACCGGGCCGAGATCAAACTGGTCTACGAATTAAAACCCAACCTTTAAAATCATTTACATAGACTGCTATGGCCAAGATTCTGATAGTGGATGAGGACCGGCTGTTTGCCCTGACGGTGGTTCACGTGCTTTCCCGCTACGGGCATCAGGCGGTGCTGGCCGACAAGCCTTCCAAGGCCGCCGGGCTGCTGGAGCAGGAGGGCGCCGATCTGCTGATGATGGAGGCAGAACTGGCCGGGCGCAAGGGCCTGCAGATATTAAAGGAACTGCGCCAGCTCCGGCCAGATGTTCCGGTGGTGCTGTTCGTGGACCGAAGCCTGAGTTCCGAGGCCCGGGAACAGCTGAAAAAAGGGGTCTTCGACTACATCAACAAACCATTCGGGCACGAGGAGCTGCTGGTCACCGTGGAACGGGGGCTGGAGCGCCGCCGGCTGGTGCTTTCCAATAAACAGCTGCTGTCCGACCTGGAACAGAGGGTGCGCGAGCTGTCCACCTTCAATGCGGTGGCCCGGACCCTGAACTCCACCCTCAAGCTCAAGGAAGTGCTGGACATCGTGATGTCCAAGATCAAGGACCTGATCAAGGCCGAGGC
>JAURWH010000144.1 GCA_030655055.1 bacterium | reverse complement strand
CCTTATCAAAGATCATCCCGGCCTGAACTCCCGTTTGTCCCTGGCTTTGGGCGGTCTCCAGCTGGGCACGTTTGAAAACGCTGATTATCTTGGGAGAGACAAATTCCGGGTTCAATTCCAATTTTGGCTTGGAGACCAGGATGGCCTTGAATACAACCGCCGCCTGGTCGTCGTCACCAAGCGCAACCAGGGAAAAAGCCAGATAGGTGCGCAGATAGACCATGTCACTGGGGGTATAGACCGCAGTATCTGCCAGCGCTTTCTGGGCATTGGCGACCACCTCATTATAATAACCCCTCTCGTATGAGGCCACCACCGTACCCAGATAGTTTACGCTTTGAGCATAAGACGGTTGGGATCCGGCAGTCCAGGTCAGCAATAAAGATATGAAGAATATTTTTCTCATTGCAATATTATATTACGGTCCAGTGTCTTGTCCTCTTCGATGTTCAGGTTTTCCCTCCATTCTTTCCCCGACGGCCCCAAAAGTTTCAGTTCGTGCTCTCCGATGGATAATTTTAGAGGAGCCCCCATTGGAGTGGTTCCCATCTCCTCGCCGTCAATAAAGACCACGGCCCAGGGGGAAACGGTAAGCCTTAAGTGTCCAAAGGCCTCCGGCATGGTCACCTCCAGCGACAAGGTGTCGCCCGGCTTTATTGAGAGCGCACTGAGGTACTCCCTGCGGTTGGGATGCCTTAAGATCAATTGATACTGGCCGGGGGCGAGTTTTACCGGATTGTCCAGCGGAGTGCGTTCGTAATAGCGGCCATTGATGTATATCTCGGCCCAGGGTTTTACCGATAGCTTAAGGAAACCTGGATCAAGATGCTGGGGTGCCAGATCGGCCTTAAGGTTAAGGCTCTGGCCGGGGTTCAGCCTGATGTCGATCTGTTTAGCCTCAAAGCCGTCTTTGGTGATCATAACCCGGTGCTGTCCCGGATCCAGATTTTGGACGGTCAATGGAATTCTGCCGTAATCGCGGCCGTTTATGGATACCTCCGCCCCTTCCGTTCCCGACACCAAAACCGTTTGCTGAGGGATCGCCGGTCTGCCGGTATCCGGAGGGTTCAAGTTAAGGGGATCAGGCCGGGGCACATTGGCATTGGCTTTGCGGCTGGCGATGTATCCCCTGATATTTTGATAGACCCAGCTTCCGGAAAATACCATCAACGCCGCCAGGGTCGCAACCAAAAGGGTCTGGCGCACCACAAAGATCCGCCGCTCGGCCCGGGCCATTTTTTTTATCAGGGTCAGGTCCTCCTGCCGGGGAACATAACTCAGGGGTGCGCTGATATAGCGGGACAGCGCTTCGGGACTGCCCATCTGGTAGGGCGTCAGTCCGGCCAAAAGTTTTCCGGCATCACCGTACCGGTGCTTGGGATTCTTGTCCAAAAGCTTCTGAATTACCGAGTCCACCCCCAGCGGCAGTTCGGAATCCTGCCGGGCCAGGCTTTTGGGAACCAGCCGCAGGGTCCGGTCTATGGTCTCGGAGTGGGTCTGGCCGGCAAAGGGGTTGCCCCCGGAAAGCATCTCGTAGAACATCACCCCCAGGGCGTAGATATCGGACTGGGCATCGGCCGACTGCCCTTTTATCTGTTCCGGAGCCAGATAGGCCGGGGTTCCCACAAAGGTCCCGGGATCGGTTATTCCCAGGGCCTCCTGGGCATAGGCCAGCCCGAAATCGGTTATTTTAACCCCGCCCCCTTTGGTCAGCATGATATTGGCCGGCTTGATATCCCGGTGGATGATCTGGTTCTGATGGGCATGCCAAAGGCCGTGGGCTATCTGCCCCACCACATAGACCGCCAGTAAAAAAGGAAGTTTATGCTGCTGGTCCAACAGTTCCTTTAAAGAACAACCGTCAATGTATTCCAGGATTATGTAATATGAGCCTTCCAACTCAAAATAGTCGGTCACATCCACAATGTTCTCGTGATGCAGCCGTCCCAGCAGTTTGGCCTCGCGTTCAAACCTTTTGACGAAACCCTGGTCGTTGGCCAGATGGGGGTGGAGCTGTTTGATCACCACCGGCCGGCCCAGCTCGGAATGCCGCCCCAGATAGATCGTGGCCATGCCTCCGCTGGAAAGCACCGAGCTTATCTGATAATTGCCGATCCTTTCCTTCATTTTTTCAAACCGGTCAAAATGGCTTCCAGGTTTATGTCCAGAAAGGTCTGTCCGGCGGCCAAAGCCACCCCGGAATAATTACCCATGAAAGCCAGGACGGCAGGCCAGGGCAGGTGCCGGGAAGGGTCAATATCCTCCAGGCCCAGCACTTCATCGGCGGTGATTTCGAATGATTGATTCTGATGGCTGCATTTGATCACGGCCTGGTTTTGAGATCCGCAACAGGATAACCCCAAGAGCTTGGCCAGATCCACCTTCAAACTACCTGGTTTATTAAGGCCGTCATCCTTTTTGTCCAGCCCCACCGAAATGATGGCGTCAACCTTAAGGGCCAGCCGGGCCGGGCCTATTTTAAAGGTCAGCAGTCGCATGATATTATTGTTTGGTCGATTTGAACCTGGCCACCAGGCTGTTCATTTTGACAGCGGTATGGGAAAGGGTCTGGGCCACAGCCGAAAGTTCCTCCATGGAAGCGGTCTGCTGCTCCACCGCCGCCGCCACTTCTTCGGTGGAGGCCGCGGTCTCTATGGCTATGGCCGACACTTCCGAGGCCAGCTGCACCACCTGTCCGGCGCTTTTGGTCTGGGCCCGGCTGGATTCCGAGATCTGCTTGACCATGGTGCCGGCCACCGTTACCGTGCTGTTGATGACCTTGAGAGCCTGCTCCGTCTGGTCCACGCTGGTCCGGCTGTTTTCAATGGACTGCTGGGTCTGGGCGATCACCTCCACCGTTTTGGCTATCTCGGCTTCGATGTCCCGGATCAGGGATGAGGCCTGTTGGGCCGAATTACCCGCCTCCACCGCCAGGGAACGGATCTCGTCGGCCACCACCGAGAACCCCTTGCCGGCCTCGCCGGCCCGGGCCGCCTCGATGGCCGCGTTCAGGGCCAGAAAATCTATCTGCTGGGCCAGGTTGGAGACCAGGGCCGCCACTCCGCCTATCTCCTTGGATTTCTGCTGCAGCTTGACCACCTTCTGGCTGGTCTGGTCGGCCGATTGATAGATCTCCGCAATTTTCAGCACCGCCTCCGAAGTTTTGGCCGCCCCCTGCTGCGATGAATCCACCGCCCTTTGGGAAGAGACCGTGGTCATCCGCACCTGGGAATCTATCCGCTTGGCGGCTTCGGAAAAGTCCTGCAGGGACTTGGCCACCGAGGTCAGCCGTTCCGACTGGACGGTGGCTCCCTTGGATATCTGCTGGATGGTGGAAGAGATCTCCTGCCCCGAGGCGTTCATCTGCTGGGAGGAAGAGGCCAGTTCCTGGGCGCTGGCCGCCACCTCGGCCGCCACTTTTTCGATGTCGGTGACCAGCCGGTCCAGCAGGTCGACAAACTGATTGTACTGGTGGCACAGGTCCCCCAGTTCGTTATTGGCCAAAAGCGGAAGATGGCGTCCCAGTCCCCGGTTGTCACCGCTGATCTCGGACAAGGCCTGCACCAGGGAGTCAATGACGCCGGTTATGTTTCTGGAAGCCAGATAGGCAATGATCACAGTGGCTGCCAGTCCGATCAGGGCGACCAGGGTCAGCTGGTTCAACCGCCCCATCATCACCCCGAAAGAAAGGGATAACAGCATCACCACCAGGAACAGGGATATCAGCCGGTAGGTCAGGGATATCCGGAATGTTCTTTTGATGACCTCCGACTGGCGCCCCAAATGCAGTATGGCCAGACGGCTGACAATGTCCTTAAGCAAAAACTCTTCCGCTAAAAAGATCAACGCGCCCAATACCAGCGCTGTTACCACGGAATACAGCAAAATGTACCAGAAATTGGCGGCCTGGGCCAGCAGGGCCACGATCAGCCAGATCACCGGAACTGCTACCAGGAAATTGACCGCCATGTGCACAGCCGAAACCAGGGGAAAATCCAGGGCCGACTTGAAGGCCGCAGTGGCGGTCTGGGGATCGGGCAGCGGACTGGATAAAAATAAAGTGACGGATCTCATCCGCTTCCGGTTCCAGACCTGGGTCAAAGCGGCCAGCAGCAGAGAGATCGGGATCCCGGCCCAGAGCATCACCCGGTTGGCCTGGGGGGGAAAGGCCGCCACCCGGCTGACGAAATACATCAAAAACGGCACCCCGAAGAACAAGGACAGCAGGTCCGGCAGAGCCAGGGCCAGTTTCAGTTTTTTCTCCGGCATCATTTTCCCTGGCCCTCCTTAACAGTAAAGTTTCCTACCAGCCGTTTCATTTCCTCGGCGGCCCGGGCCAGTTCCTGGGCGCTGGCGGTCATCTCCTCCATGGAGGCCATCTGTTCCTGGTGGGCGGCCGCGGTCTGCTCCATGCCCGAAGCCGTTTCCTCGGCCACCGCCTCCACCTGCTCTATGGCCAGCACTATCCGCTTGGCCCCCTCCACCTGCCCTTCGGTGGTCTGGGATATCTTCAGCGATCCCTCGGATGAATTTTTAACCGTCTCGATGATCTGGAAAAAGGCCTTGTTCCCGTTCTCGGCCAGTTGTTTGCCGTTGCCCACTTCCACCAGGCCCTCCCGCATGGCGCTGACAGTCTGAATGGTCTCGGACTGGATCTCCTTGATCAGGCCGTCGATCTGTTTGGTGGCGGAAGCGGTCCGCTCGGCCAGTTTTTTCACCTCGCCGGCCACCACCGCAAAACCACGGCCCGACTCGCCGGCCCGGGCCGCCTCGATGGCCGCGTTCAGGGCCAGCAGATTGGTGCGCCAGGCCACGGCCGAGATCAGTTCGGTTATCTGGCTGATCTCCCCGGTCTTCTTCTCCAGCCCCCCGATCACAAATGAAAGCCGGGTCATGGTGTCGTCGATCTTGCCCATCTGTTCGGTGATGGCGGTCATGGCCCGCTCGCCCTCCGAAGCCATGCCCAAAGCCTGGCTGGCCGATTTGGCCGCTTCCTGGGCGCTCAAATTCACTTCGTCCACCGAGGAGGATATTTCGTTGATGGCATCCTTGGTCTCCTTGACCGATGAGACCTGGGTGACCGATCCCTGGGAGACCCTCTGCAGGGTGGCGGAGATCTCCTGCTGTGAAGCGCTCATCTCCTGGGTGGATGCCGCCAGTTCCTCGGAGGTGGCGGCCACGTTGTTGGCTGTGTTCATAACTATCCGGACCAGTTCTTCCAGCCGGGCGGCAAAACTGTTAAAATGAAGTCCCAGCCTGCCTATTTCATCATTGGCCGAATACTGCACCCGGCGGGTGAGATCGGCCGAGCTTTCGGCCAGGTCCTTCAGCATGTCGCCCAGCTGGCCGATGGGCTGGGAGACCATCCGGCGGATCATGTTCCGGATCAAAAAGATGACCACCAGGAAAGTAATCAGCAGTAAAACCACCACGTTGGTCAGCATTTTCTGGAAAAGAGGAGTAATGATATCGGCGTAGAATTGGGCCTGGTCGCTTACCAGCATTTCCTGCTGCAAGAATCCGGTCAGCGCATTGAACATCGTCACCAGCACTATGCCGGTGACCAAGGTCAGGGCGGAAAAAAGAACGATGGCGAAGCTGGAGATCAGTTTGGATTCGATGCTGATGCTGTTTTCTTTTTCTTGTGACTTGAGCAGGGTCATCACCGACCAGCCGATGATCACGGCCGGGACCAGCATGGCCAAAAGGCCTATCCAGCCCAGCCGGGAATAGAGGAACACCGCCAGAATGGAGATGGGGGCCAGGATCAGATTGATCTTCAGGTCGGCCATGGCCATGTTCAGGGTTTCGGACCAGCCGAAGTCGCCGGTGATCACATGGTAACTTCCCACCATAAAATCATTGACCACAACATAAACCAGCAAAACGCCTATCAATACCGGAATATTGAGCCACCCCAGGACATCGGCCCCGCCCCGGCCATTAAGCAGGATGAAAGCCTGGGACATCAAAAACGTGGCCATTACGAACTGACCCCCGATAAAGAAGACCCTTTGCCAGGGCTTTTTCCGCCTGATCTGGTGGAAGATGGAGCTGACGGCAATGACCAGTACCGCCGGGGCCGGACCCCAGACCAGAAAAGTGAAGTAGACCATTACCAGGTCCAGTGAGACATGCACTCCGCCGGGCAGGGCCACGGTAAACCACTGGCTCCCGGTGCCTATAGCCAAAAGGGTCAGCAGCAGCCATAGCGGCACCCCTATCCCGCCTTTCAGCATATAGAACAGCAAGCCCAGGCCCAGGGCAGTTACCGCCCAGGCGTAAAGGCTCTGCCATTTGGATCTGTTGTTCATAATGTATCAATCTCCGCGATTTTTGGCTTGTATGATTTTGTTTTCCGGTTCCGGGGTTATGGCCCAAAACACAGGTCAGATCACCTATTTAGATCACTGGGCCAGCTGTTTGATCAAAGCCCTGGTCTCGATTAAAAATACCAGCTTCCCCTGGTGTTCAAAAGCCTGCAGTACTTTTTCCTGGTCCGGAATGAAATTCTTGTCCACCGAGATCAGGGAATCAAGGGGAATGTCCACGATGGGGCCGATCTCTTCCACCAACAACCCGGTCTCGTTTCCGGCAGTGACCATGATCACCAGGTCACCGGTGGGGGCCGGCTGGGTGCTTCCCAGGAACAAGCCCAGGTCGGCCACTGGCACCTGCTTGTCCTGCCAGAGGCACATTCCGGTGATGCAGCCGCTGCATCGGGGCAGGAAGGTGATGTCGGGGTGATAGACCACCTCCTGAACCGCCATCATGTTCAGGGCATAGAACTCTGCTCCGGAGCGGACTATCAGGGCTTTGCCGTCGGTTTCCCCCAATTTCAGCCTTCCTCGCTTTTCAAAGTATCTATCTGCTCCTGGGCTTCCTTGGACCACCAGTTGCCGGGCGAGAGTTTGATGCATTTCTCCCATTCCCTGATGGCCGCCCCCGGCATCTTTTTATGGTAATAAGCCTGCCCCAGGTGGTAGTAGGCTTCAATCAGATTCGGCCCCAGTACCGTGGCCTTGGAAAAGAAGAAAATGGCGTCATCCAGCATCTGCCGCTCCAGATAGACCAAACCCATGTAATAATGGGAGTAGAGCACCGCCGTCCGGTCCTTGCCGGATTTAAGCACCCGGCTGAAATGTTCGATGGCCTCGCCGTAGATCTGTTTTTTAAGGCAGACGAATCCCAGGTTGTTGCGCACCGCATCGTTGCTGGGCTCCAGCTGCAAAACCTTAAGACAGATCTCCAAAGCCTGGTCGTAGTTCCCCTGATAACTGTAGGCCCAGCCCAACAGACCCATGGCCTTGGTGTCGGTGGGGTTCAGCTTGACCGCGTTGGCCAGTGAAACTATTGCTTTTTCATATTCCCCGCTGCAGATCTGGTTCCAGCCTTCGGCCACATAGGTGGAACTGCCCAGGCTGTCGGTGCGCATGGTCTCCACAAAGGAACGGATCATCAGTTTGGACTGGTCCTCGCTGACCGGGGCCGACTTGTAGGCCGAGATCAGGGTTTTGACGGAGTCCTGCAGGCTCAAAAGGTGCTTTAGGGCTATGGCAATGTCCTTGTAAAGTTCGCGGATCTCGCGCTCCATCTGCCCCTCCTGCCCCTTGGCCTCGGGAACCTTGAGCCGTTCCTTTAGGGCCGAGATCTTTCCCTGGTAATCCTTGACGATATCTTCCAGCACCGGCATTTCAGCATCCCCCTTTTTTACTTTGCCCACTAAAAACACTAAAAATATTTAACTATTTTCGTGCCTTTTCGTGTGTTTCGTGGGTTGGTTCCATATCATTTCAAGAACAGGCCGAGATTATGGCCGCGGGTATCTGGTCCAGCGGCAGTACCAGGTCCACCATCCCAGTCTCAATCGCTGATTTCGGCATTCCAAAGACCACGCAGGTGCTGCGGTCCTCGGCGATGGTATGCCCGCCCTGCCGTTTGATGGCCGCCATTCCCTTGGCCCCGTCATGCCCCATCCCGGTCAATATCACTCCCACCAAGGGCAGTTTGGCGCTGGCCGCCAGTGATTCCATGGTCACGTCCACCGATGGCCGGACCCCGAAACGGGGCGGATCCTGGTTAAGCTGGATCCTCTGTCCGGAAGGGTCAACGGTCAGATGGTAGTCGGCCGGAACCAGCAGTGCCAGCCCGGGCTTGATGGCATCTCCCTCTTTGGCCTCCTGGACCATGATCCGGCTGCGGGAGGAAAGCCTTTCCGCCAAAGACTTGGTGAAGCCCACCGGCATGTGCTGGATAAGGATCAATCCGGCGTTGATATCTGCTGGTAGTTTGGGAAGGATCTCGGCCAGGGCCCGGGTGCCGCCGGTGGATGAACCGATGGCCACTATTTTCTGTCCGTGGGCCGGGGAGTGGGCAACGGCCGATGCCGGCTCGGCCCTCTTGTGGCGCTGGTTCTTTAATTTATCCAGGTCCACCCCGGCCGCCATGGTTATCTTTTCCACCAGTTGCTGCCGGACCTTTTCTATATCCAGGGAGATGGAGCCGGAAGGCTTGGTGACGAAATCTACCGCCCCCAGTTCCAGGGCCAGCAGGGTGGCCTCGGCGCCCTCCACCGCATGGGCCGAGAGGATCAAAACCGCCACCGGGGTCTCGCTCATCAGGCGGGCCAGGGCCTTCAGCCCATCCATCACCGGCATCTCGATATCCAGGGTCACCACATCGGGCCTGAGTTTTTTGACCTGGGCCAGGCATTCCAAACCATCGTTGGCGGTGCCGGCCAGTTCCAATCCGGGCGTGGTGGATATTATGTCGCCCACCATTTTCCGCATTAAGGCGGAATCGTCCACCACCAGGACCCGTATATTATTTTTTGAAGCAGTCATTTTTGCAGTAAGTTAAGAATTGGTTAAAGCAAGTCTGATTAAGTTGCCCAAAGTCACCTGATTGAAATTTGGTTATATTTCCTTAAGGCCCGCCTTGAACGACCGCACCAGAACGGTGCCCGATGAAAGCATGAATTCCACGGAACGGCCGTAATCTCCTCCGATGTCCTCGGCCGCGATGGGAATGTTCAGGGAATTAAGCACCCTTTTGGTCTCCTGGGCATTCCGCTGGCCGATGTTGGTCCCTCCGTCCCGGCGGTTCAACAGCAGACCGGCGAACATGGTTGACCCGCCGGCCAGCTTGGCCCTGATCCTGAAACGCTGGCAGCCCAGTCCTTCCATCTCCAAAAGCATCTGCTCTATTGCAGTTTGGGGGCACTTCCCCGGCTGGGCTTTAAGCCGGCTTAGGTCCGGAGTCGGCAGCATCACATGGGCCAACCCCCCGACCCTGGTCTCCGGGTCATACAGCATGATGGCCAGACAGGAGCCCAGCCCGTGGGTGGTGATGATGGCCGGATCCCGGTCCACCCTCAGATCCGCTATTTTGACTATGACTTCGTTTGACAATTTTTTATGCGATTTTATCCGTTAAGCCGGTATATCCGTTCCTTGGGATCATACGGAGTAAATGATTCTTTGACCTGACCGAACAGGGTTTCCACTTTGCCCAGCACCAAAAAACCACCGGGCCTCAGGCTTTTTTTGAAACTTTCGAAGATGAACTCCTGGGCCTGGCGGGAAAAGTAGATCAGCACATTGCGGCACAATATCAGGTCCAGGCCGGTATAAGGCGACGGTTCCAGCAGATCAAAATGCCGGTATTCCACCATCCGCTTGATATCATCGCTCAGAAAATAGCTTTTTGCTGAGATGTTGAAATATTTTTTTACCAGCTCGGGAGGGATCTCATTCATGCTGTTCTGGTCATAAATTCCCTGCCGGGCCTTCTCCATGCTCTGACGGTCGATATCCGTGGCCAGTATCCGGCAAGGGCGGCTGGCGCCGCTTCCGGCGGCGAACTCCCGCCACAAAATGGCCAGACTGTAAGGTTCTTCCCCCGAGGAACAGCCGGCGCTCCAGATCGTCAGAGGGCGGCTCGGGTCGGATTGGCCAGCCAGCAAAGGCATCACCCCGGCTGAGATCGCTTTAAAGGTTTCCGGATTGCGGTAAAAATTGGTGACATTGATGGTCAGGGCATCCAGCAATTTGGGGTACTCGGTCTTGTCCTGGGCCAGCCTTTTGGCATATTCAGGATAAGTATTGAGCTGGCAGGCTCTCAGACGGACGGCCAGGCGCCTTTTTAACGGCCGTTCCTTGTATTGCAAAATGTCAAAGCCGGTCTCGGCGTTTATCATTTTGGCCAGTTCCATCAACTGGGGATCAGTGATGGCGTCTTTGAATATCATTATTTTAACTACTTATAGCCACTAAGACACCAAGGCACAAATAGGGATTTAACCTTGGATTCATTCTTAAATGGCATTTTAAAGCATATTCTTTCATAATATTTTTACAAATAAACTCGAAGTAAACGTATTTGGAATTTAGTTCCAAGCTAATTTTATAATCATTAGTGACTTTGTGTCTTTGTGGCAGAATCGTTACCTTTTTTCGGCCAGATCAAGGTTGCGCCTGATCATCTGGTTGGAGGGATCCAATTCCAGCGCCTTTTTCCACCATTTTACCGCATTGTCCTTTTGACCCTGTTTAAGGCACAGGTTTCCCAGCTTGTACAGCTGCTGGACATCCGCCAGACCCATCCCGGCCACCCGGGAAAGCACCTCCACCGCCTGGGCCCACAGACTGTTGCGGTAATACAGTTCGGAAAGATTGTGCAACAGAGTCCTGTTCTCCGGGGAGACCTTGAGCGCCGCCTGATAGTGGCGTTCCGCTTCTTCCACCTGACCCCGGGCCTGCCAGAGGGCGGCGATATTGTTTTCGGAAGCGGGATTGGTCCGTCCGCTTTGGGAGCACTCCTGCCAGTGTTCTATGGCCTGATCCCACTGATTGCTGCGGTAGGCCGCCAGCCCCAGCAAAAAACTTCCCAACAGGGTTTTCTTCGCCTGCTGTTCCAGGGACAGCAATTGATCCCGGGCAGAACCCCACTCCTTTTTGCGGCAGGCCAGGTGGGCCAGGTTGAGTTTGGGCGTCAAACTTTCCGGGTCCATCTCCAAAGCCTTTTTGTACTGGCGGGTGGCGTCTTCATACTCGCCCATGGCTTCCAGGGCCAGCCCCAGGTTATTGTAACTGCAGGCTTTTTTGGGTTCAATGGCGATGGCCTCCAGGAATTCGGTGGCGGCCTCGGCGTATTCCTCCTTGCGGAAATGGATCAAACCCAGATAGAAACGGGCATCGGCTTCATCGGGCTTGATCTCCACTATCCTCCGGTATTCCCGGTAGGCTTCCTCATACATCTGGGTCTTGTAAAAGGCGATCCCCAGGTTGCGGTGTTCGTCCACGGCTCCCATCCCGGCCCCGGCCGCGGTCCGGGCCCGCTCGTTGCCCCGCTTGACCAGCCCCGCCCGCAGCAAACCGTAAATGACCTTGGAGGTCAGGAATTCCCCCAGCGAAGAAGCCTCCATTACCTCGCCCATGGTGCGGCGGCCGTCTATCAGCTGCATCACCTGGCGTTCTTCCTCGTTCAGTTCCATCTCCACCTGCTGGGCGCCTTCCAGAATAAGCCTTTCCAGTATTATCTGGGCCCCCGGCAGTTTGGCCTCCAGGTTCTTCCATTCGTCTATCCGGCGGGCCTCCTCCAGCAGCAGGTTCAGGACATCCAACGATACGGTGATGCTCTCTTCGGTGGGCAGGGTGTCCGGCTCAAAGAAGAAATCACCCTCTTCCCAGCGCAGCAGATAGAATATGGCGTCGGCGATCTGCCGGATGACATCGGACTCCAGATCCTGCTTGGTCAAAAGCCCCAGATGGATCAGGATGTCGCCCAGCCGGCGGCCGTCCGGATCCGCCTGCTGAGCTTTAAGAGCCTCCTCCAGCTGGGAATTGGTTATGAAGCCCCGGGACAGCAGGCGGTCGCCCAGCCGGTCGGGCCGGTTCAACAGGCTGCTGTAGCATATCTTTCCGTCGTTGAAAAATATGCTGCCGAAGTTCTTGCCGTCGGTGACCTTCAAACATCCGGTCTTGTGTCCCACCGACAACAGTTGAAGGACATCGGGCAGGCTTATTTCCTTAAAGGATCCTTTTATGGCCATTGGTCAGATCAAAATAATGAATTAAAATTCTTCCATTAACCGGTCTTCCACCCAGGGCCAGTTTTCTTCAATGTTCCCGGTCTTTTCCGCCAGTATGTCATCAGACTTGGATTGAACCGGGGTTTCCGGTGATTTTACGTTCTGGGGTTCCGGGTGGACCTCCGGTGCGGTAACCGGCTGGTCTTCTGGTTCCGGTAACATGACCGGCATTGGCGGGGCCTCTGGTCGGGGGATCTCCGGGACCGGAGTCTCACGGATAGTTTCCGTTTGCCCCGTGGTTTCTATTTTTCCTCCGCTTAATCTTTGGACAAGGCTTTTGACCAATTGTTCAAGTTTATCCGTCTGTTCCGGGTCAAACAGCACCGACTCAATTCTGGACATCTCTTCCGGGGTGGATTGGCCGGCCATTTGCCCGAATTGCTGCTGCAGGTCTATCAGCTTTTCCACATTGGCCGTGTATTTGTCATATTCCGAAGCCAAGATGGAAATATCCTGGTCCAATGACAGTTCCACCGAGGCGGTGTTAAAACCCTTCATCTTCCATATGTAGATCTTCTCCTTGTACTCCCGCCGGATCTTTTCTGTATCCTGCTGTTCGGTAAGCATGTTCAGCATCCGGTCATCCAGCCCGGAAACAAAGGCCCCGAACTCTCCTTCCGGCTGGGCCGCCGGCTCATCCGGGATCGCTTCCGCTGCCGGCTCCAGATGGATCTCGGCCGCAACCGACTGAGGCAAAGCCTCATCCACCGTCTCCTTGGTGACCGGGCCCTCCATCAGCGAGGAATACAGCAGCACCCGGTTCAGGGCTCCCTCAAGTTCCCGGACGTTGGATGAGACCCGGGAAGCGATCAACTGCAGGACGTCCTCCGGAAGTTTTTGTCCCCGGGCTTCAGCCTTCTTGAAAAGGATCAGCCCTTTTTCCCGGAGCTCGATCTCCTTTAATGCCGCGAACACGCCGCCCAGCAACCGGGACAACAATTTGGGATCCAGCGCCTCAATTTTCTGGGGATGAGTGTCGGTGGTGATGACGATCTGACGGCCCGAGCCGATCATCCGGTCGAACAGCGGCAGCAGCCGCACCTGGACATCGCGCTGGTGCAATCCCAGATGCAGATCGTCGAAGAGCAGCAGGTCGGCCTGTTCCGCCCGGGCCAGGTCGCCCACCACCAGCTGGCTTCCGGCCAGCATCTCGATCTTGTATTCCGGGTGGGAAAGGGCCACGGCATTGCCCACCGCATGCAGCAGATGGGTCTTTCCCAAGCCCACGCCGCCGTAGATCACCAGGGGGTTGTATATCCTTCCCGGCTCCTCGGACACCTTAAGGGCAGCCGAAAACGCCAGGCGGTTGTTGGGCCCGGTAAAGAAGTTGTGAAAGACGTAGTTGGTCTTTACTATTTCAGGGGTGTTTTGTTCCATCGGGTTTTATATATTTACTGTCGGTTTTCAATTTACGCGGTCACTGAGTTTAACGTTATGTGAACTTATTTCTTGGTGTTTCCTGCCTTTATGGATTCCTTATAGATGACGGTTCCAATGGTTCTATTTACTTCTTGTATTTGGCCGAAAGCGACTGCAGCACCAGAGCGCTGACGGTCTTCAAGGTGTCAAAGACCCCCACCCCGGAGGTGGCTATGGCTTCAAAATGATGGGCCCGCCTGAAATTGAGTCCGGTGTTCAGGTCGGCCACCGACATGATGTTGGGCAGGTCCCGCTTGTTGTACTGCATCACCATCGGTATCTTGTAAAGGTCCATGCCCAGGCCGGCCAGGTTATCCCGCAGGTTCTGCAGGCTGTCCAGGTTCTCCTGCCACTGATCGACCTGGGAATCGGCCACGAACACCACCCCATCCGAGCCCTGCAGCACCAGCTTGCGGGTGGAGTTGTAGAACACCTGCCCGGGAACGGTGTAAAGCTGGACCCTGGTCTTGTACCCGGCGATGGTCCCCAGCTCCAGCGGCAGAAAATCGAAGAACAAGGTGCGGTCCTTTTCGGTGGCCAGACTGACCATGGAACTCCGCTTCTCGTCCGGGATCTTCCCGTAGATATACTGGAGATTTGAGGTCTTGCCGCAGCGTCCCGGCCCGTAATAGACGATCTTGCAGGTGATCTCTTTGGATGAATAGTTGATTAAAGACATGGAATTTTTTATGTTGTGTTTTATTCTGGCTGATGCGGACGAATATCCGTTTTATGAGAACAGCTTGGACAGGGCATCCTCCACTTCCTGATTAAGGTCGGGCAGCTCGATCCCCTGGCTTTCCCGGGCCTGGAAGGACGGCGTTCCCGGGGTCTCTTCTTCGGCCAGCGGTGTGTTGTCGCCTTCGTCGCTCAGGGTCTTTTCCAGGTGCGGGGCCAGCGCTTTTTCGGTTTCGGCGGCGGCATGGCGGATCATGCCCACCACCGTGGATTTGTCAAAGATGGTGGCCAGGATGAAGTGCTCCCCCACCAGGCAAAAATAAACATTCCATTTGGAACCTTCCTGGAACATCACTTTGAATTTTTCCTCCTTCACCAGGCGGGCCAGGGCCTGGGTGGAGGAAAAGATGCCCCCGATCAGGGCCGAGATCGACTGCAGGCTGAAATCGGCCACGTAACCAGACTGGCTGATCAGATGCCCGTTCTTTGACAGCAGGATCGCGCACTTGGCCCGGGAGGCCTTGATGTACAGGGTCATCTCCCGCTCCACCGCCACGGTGATCTCTTCCGATATGACGAACTGGAGATTGGTCATAATATCTTCATCAGGCGTTCCAGGCTGGCTTTCATCTTAATGGACACCAGTCCGATGTTGGCCCCGGGCTCGGTTATCACCGTCAGGATGCATTCCGGCGCGCAAAGGAATATGATGCTGCCTTCGCTGGCCGAAAGCTGCACCCCGGAAAGCTCCGACCCCTGCTCCGGCCGGAGGGCCTTGATTATCTCCTGATAGATCCCGGCCACCATGGCGCTGATGGTCCTCTCCTCCATTCCCGACATCAGGTTGGAGACCACCACCAGACCTTCGTTGTCCACCACCAGGCTGCCTTTGACCCCGGAGATCTCGTTTATTTGATTGAGTATTTCTTTCATGATTTCTTTTGCTCTGAATTTACCGGCAGTTTTAAACGATTATCTGTTCGGTTCTTTTTTGGCCAGATTCTCGGCCTGTTCCGCCGCCCGTTTGCTGTTGACCATCACCAATCCCACCTTGGCCGAGAAATCGGCCGAGATCATCAGCACCATCCGCCCGGCCTGGCGCAGGAATATCTTCTCATCGCCCGTCTCTATCACTATCCGCTCCAGTTCTCCCAGTTTTATCTTTTTCAGGGCTTCAAAAGCGGTCTTGAAGATGTTGGCGGAAAGGGCGGCGCTGTCCTCGGAAATGCTTTGCCCCGAACGGGAAACGGCATCGGCCACCGCAAAACCGTTCTCATCCACCAGCATGCAGGCCTTGACCTGCGGGGTCTGCACCAGGTCGTTCATGATCTTTCCGAACCCGGCCTGCCGTTCGGTGGCTTCCTCTGCCGCCAATCTCTGAGGTTTATCTGATGCTGCCGGCGGAGTCTTGGGTTCAGGCGGGATTTCCGCCGGCCGGTCCCCGGTATCTTGGACAGGGACAGGCTGGGGATCGGTGCGACCGGCCATCAACGGCAGCGGGCTGGAAGGGATCTCCCTGGCCGGCGGATCCGGTATTTTTACCGGTTCCGGAAGAGGCGCTTCCAGTTTGGCTGCCGCCTCAGCCAGGACCGGTTCTTCCGGCGGTTTGGCCTGGGATGGAGGTTCCGCAATGATTGTCGTTTCAATTTTCACCGGAGCGGCCACCGGCGCCTCCGCCTCCGGCACCGCGGAATCGGCCTGGGCCAGGACCTTCTTGGCTTCTGAATGTTCGGACTGCACCGAAAGCACTTTGGCCGCCTCGGCCCGGGCCAAAGCATACTGTTTGGTGGCCAGCAGGCACTTGGACAGCACCAGCCGTCCTTCGATGTTGTCGGGCTGGGACTCCAGCCCGGCCTGGCAGATGGCAATGGCTTCGGGGTAAAGCCCGTTGTCCCGGTAAAAATCGGCCAGGGAGGCGAACAGCTGGGACGAAGGATCGTTTACCATCTGTTCCGGGGTGTTATTATCTAATGGATCAGACATGGATATGGAATATTTGTTTTAAATGTTTTCTTTTGAACGAAATGTTTTTTAAACAGGATTTGCAGGATTTATTTATATTAACGACTGATATACCCAGGGGCCTTGTACAACAATAAGTTTTGGGCAATACCGAATTATATATAAGCTCCGTAAAAAAAAATCATGTTAATCCTGTCTGTTCAGGCTTACCGGGTTTCCCTGGTCATCTTCATCTTCTCCAGCCAGGACTTGACCTCAGGTGAAAGCTCCGCCGGCACGCCCTCGGGCCGGGCGGATTCGATTTTTGACTCCGCCGCTCCCGCCTGGATCCGGGCCTTGGCCTCCAGCCCTTCGGCCCAGCGCACCGCCAGGGTCACCAGGTCCCGAACCTTCTCCGCTCTTTTGTCGCCGCCGGCGAATCGCAGGAATTTCTCCCAGCGCTCCACCGCCAGTTCCAGCCGGCCCAGACGGGCGTAGGTGAATCCCAGGCAGTAATTGATCTCCGGATTGTTCTCCTCGCCCTTGCTGGCCAGCTTGTATTCCATCACGGCCTCGTCGTAGGATTCGGCCAGATAATAGGATTCGCCCAGATACAGATGGGCATAGGCCTGTTCCGGGTCTTTTTGGACAAGCTTGGTGAAGGCGTCGATGGCCTCTTCAATTTTTCCGCTGTTCAGGTCGGCTATACCCTTATTGATGGGGTCCTGCTCCGGTTCCTGCAGATCAAGTTTCAGGTCGGTCTTTCTCCCCGTGGCCCTCACCAGACCGGTGACGCAAAGCCCGTAGATAACCTTGGCGGTCTCGAACTCCCGTCCGCCCACGGTCTCTATCACCTGGCGGGCGGTCCGCTTGCCGTCGATGGTGGCCATGATCAGCCATTCTTCGGGCTTCAAATCCAGCCGGCCCGAGGCCAGCTCGCTGCCGGGGGAAAGGCTCAGCACCAGGTCCAGGTCGGGGAGCTTGGAATGGATCTTGGACCATTCATCCAGACGGCGCGAGACCTCCATCATCACGTTCTCGGTCACCAGCAGCAGCTCGGTGTCGGAATCGGCCGAAAGGTCCATTTCCTCAAAGCGGAAATAACCGTCCTGCCAGCCCATGATGGCGAAGACCACCTCCTCCACCTGTGTCTTGAGCGCTTCCTTGACCGCCGGCTTGGTTACAAAACCGCTTTCCGCCGCCAATACCCCGAACCGTTTGCGTTCTTTTGAATCCGACTGGTCCTTTAATATCCTCTCCACCTGGGGAATGGTGACCTTGCCGGCCTTGAGCATTATCTGCCCCAGCCGCTCGTAGCTCTGCTGCAGGGTGGCCCGGATGATGTTGCCGTTGGAGAAGAACACCTGACCAACGTCATGGGCCGAGTCCAGCGTCAGCACCCCGGACTTCCGGGACATGGCCAGCAGCTGGAACAGGTCCATCAGGCTAAGTTCTTTTATGGGGCCTTCGATCGCCATCTTAATAAAATCAAAAGTTAAATATAAAAAATAAAATATCAGTGATGTTGTCAATAAAAAGAGTTGGTGTGCTGCAACCTGATTTTTGATATTTTATCTTTGATTTTTAGTATTAGGGTTCCCTACCCTGCCACTTCCTGCCACTGCAGGGCCGCATCAATGGCCTTGGTGGCCAGCTGCCATTACGTTTTGTAACGTCAATTAGTTCAGCCAACAGTGCGCTTAACCCGGATGAATAACTTTTTCTTGAGTTCGTTCAAGCCGATAGTTGGGGCATCGTTTTCAGCGGCCTTGGCAGAGCGCAGGCAACGGAGATCATCGTAGTCCTCCAGTTCCTCACGGAGCTTTAGATAATCGGTATAAGGAAGTACAGCATATTCCTTTTTCCCGTTTTTTTCGATGATCTGAG
>JAURWH010000143.1 GCA_030655055.1 bacterium | reverse complement strand
AAAACACTTCTTAGATTATTGCGAAATGAGATATATGCACAGCATGGTATGATTTTTAAGTCAAACGATCTGTCAACATTTTTTGAGAATTTTAAATGGTATAAGGCGGAAGTTGAAAGAGTAACAAACCTCAATGAAATTGAGGTAAAGAATGTAAGATATTTAATGGACATGGAAAGAAAAACACAATAACAAAAAGATTTTATTTCGATACAGTTCATGTTCGACTCCTTAACTGAAAAATTCACCGGGCTTTTCAAGGACCTGACCGGGCAGGGCAAACTCTCCGAGGCCAACATCAAAGAGGCCAGCGCCAAGGTGCGGCGGGCCCTGCTGGAGGCCGATGTCAACTACAAAGTCGTCAAGGACTTTGCGGCCGCGGTAGAGGCCAGGGCGCTGGGCGAGGATGTGCTGACCAGCATCACCCCGGGCCAGAAGTTCGTCAAGATCGTCTACGACCAGATGGTGGAGACCCTGGGCTCGGTCAATCAGCCGTTGGCGCTTTCCCCCCAGCCGCCCACTGTGATCATGGTCTGCGGACTGCAGGGCTCGGGCAAGACCACCACCTGCGCCAAGCTGGCCAAGCACCTGTCCAAGCCGGGGCGGCGGATCATGCTAGCGGCGGCCGACATCTACCGGCCGGCGGCGGTGCAGCAGCTGGAGATCCTGGCCAAGCAAGTGGGCTGCGATTTCTTCAAACTTGATTCCACCGACGTGGCCCATATCTGTCAGGAGGCCAAGCAGGAAGCGGTCAAGAAACTGATAGACGTTTTGATCTTAGACACCGCCGGGCGGCTGCACATAGACACCGAGATGATGGCCGAGTTGCAGCGGGTGCAAAAGACCGTCAAGCCGCAGGAGATCCTCCTGGTCGTTGACGGCATGACCGGCCAGGACGCGGTCAACATAGCCACCGAGTTCTCCAAAGCCCTGCCCCTGTCCGGGGTGATCATGACCAAGCTGGACGGCGACGCCCGGGGCGGCGCGGCTTTGTCGCTTAAAGTTATTTCGGGCCAGCCCATCAAGTTCATCGGGGTGGGGGAAAAGCTTTCGGCCCTGGAGGAGTTCCACCCCAGCCGGGTGGCCTCGCGCATCCTGGGGATGGGCGACGTGGTGGGACTGGTCGAAAAGGCCCAGAATGTCTTTGACGAAAAGCAGGCCGTAAAGTTCGAAGAAAAACTGCGCAAGCAGAGCTTTGACCTGGAGGACTTTGCCGGCCAGATGAAGCAGATGAAGAAGATGGGCTCGCTCTCCGACATCATGAAGATGCTGCCGGGCGGGATGAGCCTGCCCAAGGACGCCGCCATTGACGACCAGGCGCTGGGCGCCATAGAGGCCATAATAAGCTCCATGACGCCCCAGGAACGGCAGAAGCCCCAGATCATCAACGGCAGCCGCAAGCGGCGGATAGCCCTGGGCAGCGGCACCAGCGTCCAGCAGGTGAACCAGCTGCTGAACCAGTTCGAGATGAGCCAGCGGATGATGAAGCAGATGATGAATTCCAGGGCTAAGGGGTTCAAGATGCCGCAGGGGTTCTGATTTTGTCGGGCGATTTATCCCGGGGCAGACAGGAGCGCCTCCGCTGAAGCTAAGGCGCACGAGGCAGTAAATATGATAGCGTAAGCGGTTGGCGCTTGAAGAAGTACGGCAGTGAAGCGTAAGCGGATTAACATGATTTCACGGATTTAATCTTAAAACATGGGTGCGCAAGATGATTTTTGTCGGGCGGCCGTGGTAATATGAATCAACTAATAGACAATACAATGGTTATTCTATATGAGTTATGAAGGGAAAATGCTCAGAGATTTAGCAATGCCAACACGAAAAGAGGTTGAACAAGCATTGCTGATAACTTTATTAAAACATAATGGCGTAATAAAAGAATTCGCCTCAGGCGCAGACATTGTAAATGATATTGCTAACGACTTTGATTTGAAGGATGATCAGAGAACAACAGTTTTAGAGAGAATTTATAGGAAAGAAAATAGAATTGTAAAAACACCGCTTTGGCATCGTCTCTTGTATCGTGCCGCTGATTCGTTAGCAAAAGAAAAATTAGTTTCAAGGCCGACCGCAACGATTCTTCTGACCAATAAAAAGGAATGGATGCTTACGGAAGGTGGATATGATGAAGCATTAAGGCTTCTGAATATACCTAAATCGCAAAAAGAATTTCTTCCCACAAAATCTTTTGAAGTTCAGAAGATAGTCAAAAAACTAACCGAAATATCACGACCAGAGAACTACAACCCTCTTTACGAAGAAAAGAGAGTAAAGAAAGTTACAAGGGAATTGGTATTAAGGACAAGAGGATTCAGGCAGGCAATAATTGAAGTTTATGATTATAAATGCGCACTTTGTGGATTGAAAATAAATTCGCCCGATTCTATTTCGTGGGAGGTTGAGGCTGCACATATTGTTCCGGTTAGTTCCAAAGGGAAAGATGATATTTTAAATGGGCTGGCGCTATGTCGTCTGCATCATTGGGCTTTTGATGCCGGTTGGTTCACGTTACAGAATGATTTTACCATTCAAGTATCTTCCAAGATTAATTCATTGCCTACAGGATATGGGAAAATGAATAATTACGACTTCAGGAGAAGTCTTTCAAGCAATAACTCAAAAATCAGCCTACCCAAAAGAAAAGAAATTCATCCTCACCAAAATGCAATTACTTGGCATCGTGAAAACAAATTTTATCATTAATTTAAAGTGCAATGAAGAAAAGTAACATTATTTATTCGCTAACTGTTGAAGATATTCAAACAGTTGCCAATCAAGAGTTGGGAAAAGATTTAACACTTGATGAGGTGGTAAAAATAAAAGAAGTAATCGGTGAAAAAATAAAATGGTATGAAGCAATATCTGACTCAATAAGTGAAATGCTCCGTTTAAAGTAATATGCCAATGAATTTTGTGACGATAACGGGGACATACAATGGGGAAAATTAGTTCGTTTTAACTCGTCGGCTAAGTAAGTAAATAAATATAAAACAAACAAAAAACATCAAGGAGGAGACAGGTTAATGTCAGTATCAATCAGGATGACCCGGATGGGGGCCAACAAGATCGCCTATTACCGGATAGTGGTCGCGCCCACCCGCTCCAAGAAGGACGGAGCCCAGCTGGACACTTTGGGAACCTATCGGCCCGGAGCCAACCCCAAGGAAGCCAGGATCAACCTGGAAAAGACCCGGGTGTGGCTGAAGAACGGCGCCATCGCCTCGCCCACCGCCCAGCGGATCATCAAGCTGGCCGAAGCCGCGGTCAAGGCCGGCGGCGACCCCAAGGAGGTAAAGCTGAACTTCACCCAGGCTTCCACCAAAAAATCCCACAAGGTAAGACTGGCGGCCCAAAAGAAAAAGGACTAAACCAATATGTTAAAAGATTTAGTGGAATACCTGGTCAAGTCGCTGGTGGACCAGCCGGAGAAGGTCAGCATCACCGAGAATCAGAAGGATGCCGGCACTCTGGTCTACGAGCTGCGGGTGGCCAAGGATGACATCGGCAAGGTGATCGGCAAACGGGGCCGCACCGCCCAGTCAATCCGCACCCTGCTGTCGGCGGCCGGGTCCAAGATCGGCAAGCGCACCGGCCTGGAAATAATCGAGTAGTCAGCAGGCGCTTGAATCTAATGCAGAACTTTGATCCCGGCCGGATAGACCGGGAGCGCCTGGTCTACGTGGCCACGGTGGTAAGGCCCCACGGTCTTGTAGGGACGCTGAAGGTGAAGGTGGACTCGGACAACCCTTTGCGCTTTGCCCCCCAAAGCCGGCTGCTGCTGGTGCAGGGCGGGGATATCACGCCGGTGGTGGTGGAAAGTTTTTCCCCTCAGGACCGGTTCGGGCTGCTGAAGCTGAAAGAGGTCATCAGCGTGGAACAGGCCGAAGAACTGAAGGGCGCCGAGTTGGCCATTCTGGACGAGGAGCTGAGGCCCCTGCCGCCCGGGCAGTACTACACCTTTCAGATCATAGGACTTAAAGTGGTCTCGGAACAGGACCGGGAGCTGGGCCAGATAGTCCAAGTAGAAGAGTACCCGGCCGGAGACATCTACCTGGTGCAGTCGGACCGGGAAAAGTTCTACGTTCCGTCCAAGGGGCCGGTGATAGTGAAGATCGAACTGGAGCAGGGCCGGATGGTGATCCGCGACCTGGAGGGCCTGCGATGAAGATCACGGTACTGACGCTCTTTCCGGGAATGTTCCCGGCGGCCTTAAACGAAAGCATCATCGGGCTGGCCAGCCAAAAGGGTCTGGTGGAATTCAACCTGGTCAACATTCGCGATTTTGCCCACGACAAGCACCGGGTCTGCGATGACGAGCCATATGGCGGGGGACCGGGGATGATCATGAAGCCCGAACCGATCTTCGCTGCGGTCGAGGAACTTCGTTCCAAAATGCCCAAACCCAAAGTGATCCTGCTTTCGCCCCGGGGCAAGACCTACACCCAGGAAACGGCCCAATCCCTCAAGACCGAAGATCACCTGGCATTCCTGTGCGGGCACTACAAGGACATCGACGAGCGGGTGCGGACCATAGTGGACCTGGACATCTCTATCGGCGACTACATCCTGTCCGGCGGCGAGATCGCTGCCCTGGCCATCATCGACTCCATAGTCCGGCTGCTGCCGGGGGCCATCTCCGATCCGGTGTCGGCCGAGCGCGATTCCTTTGAGAACGGACTGCTGGACCATCCCCACTATACCCGGCCCGAGGACTTCCGGGGGATGAAGGTGCCCGAGGTGCTGCGTTCCGGACATCACGGCCAGATCCAGAAATGGCGGCGGGGGGAATCACTGAGGATCACCAAAGAATTCAGGCCGGACCTGCTATCCAAGATACCACTGTCAAAAGAAGACAGGGAACTGCTGGAAGAATCGGAAGAACAAAAGAATAATTAGCCACAGAAAGCACAAAACGCACATAAATAAATGCTGTAAAGGAATAAAGAGTTCAAAAATAAATATTTTTCAAGCAAGAACGATTTGTGGCTTATGTGCATTATGTGGCAAATCCCGGTAAAAAAACAAACAATAAAATATAACCAACAAGGAGAGACCCTCCTTTAAGACAAACCGGAGGTAAAAGAAAAACCTATGAACAAACAGGCAGTACTAAACAGCATTGCGGCCGAGTTCACCAAGACCGCCCAGGTAAAGTTCCGGCCCGGCGACACCGTCAAGGTTCAGGTCAAGGTCATCGAGGGCGACAAGGAACGTCTCCAGGCCTTTCAGGGCGTGGTGATCCAGAAGCGGGGCGGCGGGGTCGGCGCCACATTTACCGTGCGCAAGGTCTCGGGCGGGATCGGAGTGGAGAGGATCTTTCCGCTGTATTCCCCCAACATCGCAACCATCACAGTGGTCAGCCAGGGATCGGTGCGCCGGGCCAAGCTGTTCTACCTGAGAAAGCTCACCGGCAAGGCGGCCAAGATAGCCCAGAAGCAGCAGCGGGCAGCGGCCCCGGTCGAAGCCCCGGCCAAAGCCTAAACCATTTTCAAGCGCCTAAATTAGGGGGAGCCTTGTTCCCTAACGGGAAACCGGCGAACCCTTTTTAGGCGTCAGGCAATTTGGGAAGCAAAGCGGAAAATAATGCCTGCCGGAGCCTGGCCGGATTCGACGCCGCCCTGGCGGCTGAGCACTCCTGTCTTATTGCCGGCGTGGACGAGGCCGGGCGCGGCCCCTGGGCCGGTCCGGTGGTGGCGGCGGCGGTGATCCTGCCTTTGGACTGCCGGCTTTTGGGGATCAACGACTCCAAAAAACTTACGCCCCAAAAACGGCGGCAGGCCCTGGGGCTTATCCTGTCGCAGGCTGTGGCAGTGGGGCTGGGGATGGTGGACCCCGCCGGGATAGACAGGATCAACATCCTGCAGGCCACCTTCAAGGCCATGGGCTTTGCCCTTTGCTCCCTGCGGGAGGAACCGGGGCTGATCATAGTTGACGGCAACAAGAAGATCCCCCGGCTTCCGGCGAGGTTCTCCAGCATTGCCCAAAGATCCATCATAAAGGGCGACGGCTTAAGCCTGTCCATCGCCGCGGCCTCCATAGTGGCCAAGTGCTTTAGGGACTCTCTGATGGAGGGCTACGAGCTGGAATATCCCGGCTACGGGTTCGTCCGGCACAAGGGATACGGCACCAGGGAACACCAGAGAGCCTTGGCCAAACTGGGGCCCTGTCCCATTCACCGCAGGAGCTATGCGCCGGTGAGAGCGTTGCTGGAGTAACTGCAGTCGATGTCACTCTGAGAATGGCATCGTGCCTGACAGATCGAAGAGAGACGGTATCATCCTTCATTTTTTCGGGCAGGAAGGGCTTCTCAGGATGACAGGGAAGGGTTAGTGTGAATTGCGAAGTGGAGTGTGTGAATATGAGTGCGAAAGATGAAGCGGGGAAAAAGGGCGAGGAGCTGGCGGTATCGCATCTCCTGTCCCAGGGCTTTAAGCTGGCCGAGCGCAACTGGCGGCCGGGCCGGGAGGGCGAGATTGACATCATCGCCTACGATCAGGGGATCCTGGTATTCGCCGAGGTCAAGACCAGGACCAGCGACAATTACGGCCACCCCCTGCAGGCCGTCACCAAAAACAAGCAGAAACAGATGGGCCGGCTGGCCAAGTGCTACCTTTACCAAAAGGGGCTCTACGGCCGGGTGGACTGCCGGTTCGACGTGATCGGGGTCAGGTTGGGCTCGGGCCCGCCCCAGCTCCAGCATGTCAGGGACGCCTTCCGGCTGTAACGCATAGGACGACGAAGATACTTTACCACGGAATCACAGAAAGAGGGAAAACACTGAAAGAATTCCATTCAAAGGTTTCCTGAATTTGTAAATTCCGTGATTCTGTGGTTGGTAAGCTATATATAAACAACCCCCTGCGTATCTGGCGCAGGGACAATGAATACAACCAATATTTATTATGCTTTCAAAACTTTTGTCCTCGGCGGTGCTGGGAATCGACGCTTATTTAGTGGAGATCGAGACCGATCTCAGCTCCAACCTGCCCGGCTTTGCCATGGTGGGCCTGCCCGACAGCGCGGTCAAGGAATCGCGGGAGCGGGTGGAGAGCGCCATCAAGAACTCCGGGCTTTTGTTCCCCTTAAAAAAGATTACCGTCAACCTGGCTCCGGCCGACATCAAGAAAGAAGGCTCGGCCTTTGACCTGCCCATAGCCCTGGGGATCCTGGCCGCCCACCAGCAGCTGGACCCCGGCCGCTTCGCCGAGGTGGCGGTGATGGGCGAGCTTTCGCTGGACGGTTCCCTGCGCCCCATCAAAGGCGCTTTGCCCATAGCGGTGGCGGTGCGGGCCGCCGGGCTGAAGGGCCTGATGCTGCCGCTGGAGAACGCCCGGGAGGCCGGGATCGTGAACGGGGTGGAGGTCTATCCGGTGTCCTCGCTGCGGCAGGCGGTGGATTTCTTCAACCGTCAGCTTCAGATAGAACCCTTTACGGTGGATATGGGCCAGGTGTTCGCCGAGTCGGCCAGATACAACGTTGATTTCTCCGACGTCAAGGGCCAGGCCCACGTCAAGCGGGCGTTGGAGGTGGCGGCGGCCGGTGGCCACAATATCCTGATGATCGGGCCGCCGGGGTCGGGCAAGACCATGCTGGCCCGCCGCTTTCCCACCATCCTGCCCAAGATGTCCCTGGACGAGGCCCTGGAGACC
>JAURWH010000142.1 GCA_030655055.1 bacterium | reverse complement strand
TTTCTGTTGACAGACCTGCCTGTTATACATTAAACTTGAGACATGCCCGACAAAATTTCTGAAAATAAAAAGCCCCTGGCCCTGCTTACCGGCGCCACCGGATTCATCGGCAGCCACCTGGCCGGATCCCTGCTGAACCGGGGGTTCCGGGTGAGGGCCCTGGTCCGGCCCTCCAGCGACCTGAGGTGGATCAAGGGCCTGGATATTGAGTTTGTGTCCGGCAGCCTGCAGGACAACAGTTTTCTGGAGCAGGCCGCCTCCGGGGCGGACTACATCTTTCATTTGGCCGGAGCGGTCAAAGCCAAGGACCCCAAGGATTTTTATCTTCATAACACCCGGGCCACGATGAACCTGGCCAAAGCAGCCCTGACCAAAGCGCCCGGCTTGAAACGCTTTCTCTTTGCCTCCAGCCAGGCCGCGGCCGGCCCGGCGGAATGTCTGGAAAGGCCGGTCTGCGAGCGGGATGAATGCCGGCCTTTGTCCGACTATGGCCGGAGCAAACTTCAGGCCGAGCGGGAGCTGATGGACCTTTCTGGCAAACTGCCGGTGACCATAGTGCGCCCCCCATCGGTCTACGGCCCCCGGGATACAGAAGTGCTGGCGTATTTCAAGTGGGTCAACCGGGGCCTGGCACTTCTGCCGGGTTTTGGCACCCGCCACGCCCATCTGATCTACGTAAAGGACCTGGTTGAAGGAATGCTGCTGGCCGCCGCGTCCCAAAGTTCTCCGGGAAAAACTTACTTCCTGGCCGAGGACAGGTCATATTCCTGGGACGAGATAGCGGAGACCATTGCCGGATGTCTGAATAAAAAGATCCTCAAACTCCACCTCCCCCTGCAGCTGGCACATCTATCGGCGATTTTCAACGAAGCGGGAGCCTATGCCCAGAACCGGCCGGCCATGGTTACCCGGCAGAAAGTGCGGGAGATGTCGCAAAGATACTGGACCGTTTCCTCGCAATCAGCAAAGGAGGATTTCGATTTCCAGTGCCGGTACGGTCTGGCCCAAGGGATCGCCGAGACCGCCAAGTGGTACAAGGAACAGGGTTGGATATAGTAACTTGTCATTCTGAGAATGTCGCCACGCCTGCCTATTGATGTCATTCTGAGAACAGCCCCATGCTTGTCTATTTGAAGAATCCTTCGGTTTGTCAAGCAGGAAAGCCTCCTCAGGATGACAGGCCCTCGATGTCATTCTGAGAACAGCCCCGTGCTTGTCTATTTGAAGAATCCTTCGGTTTGTCAAGCAAGGTGCATTACTCAGGCATGCACTGAGAATTGCATTAATAATTCCTAACGAAGTGATGACGATCAGCATCACTGACAAAAGAAAGAGCAATGAATAACCGTTTGTACCAAGACCTAAGCTGGCTCTGGCCGCTGTGGGAAAAAGTGGAAGACTATCAGCCCGAAAGCGCCCGGTTCATCAGCCTTATAAAAAAGCACTGCCCAAAGGCCAGGACCATTTTGGACATCGCCTGCGGCGGCGGCAAGAACGACCACTGGCTTAAAAAGCGCTTTGCCGTGACCGGGGTGGATTTGAGCCCGCAGATGATCGCCCAGGCCAAGAAGCTCAACCCCGGGGCAGATTATCACGTTGGCGACATGCTGTCATTTGACCTGAAGAAAAAGTTTGACGCGGTCTTCTTCAACGACGGCATCATCTACATGCAGACAAAAGAAGATCTGCTTAAGGCCCTGAAGAACGCCAGCCGCCACCTTAACCCAGGCGGAGTGATGGCCCTGTATGTGGAGGACTGCAAGGAACGATTTGAACAGAGCAAGACCTCGGTCTGGCGTTCAAAGACAAAAGGCTACGACATCACCTACATCGAGAACGACCACGACCCCGATCCCCGGGACAGCACCTACCAGATGGCCTTCGTCTACCTGATCCGCCGGGGCAAGCAACTGAGGATCGAGCACGACACCCACACCGCTGGGCTTTTCACCCTGGCCCAGTGGCGGAGGGCTTTGAAACAGGCGGGATTCAAGATCATAGAGGACAGGCCCCAAAAGCTGGGGGATGAGCTGGTACAGCTGCTGGTAGCCCGGAATACAGTTTGAAGGAGTGGATTTTTTCTTGCTATACTTTTCTTTTTTTAGTATAATAAAAGTTCATATTTTGTCAATAATAGCAGAGGTTCTTAATGGATATCTTCAAAAAATGCGTTGACTTCACCGATGCCCGGGATGCCCGGGATGCCGGTCTTTACCCTTATTTCCACCCCCTGTCCTCGGCCCAGGAGCCGGAGGTGATCATCGACGGAAAGAAGATGATCATGATCGGGTCCAACAACTACCTGGGCCTGACCACCCACCCCCGGGTCAAGGAAGCGGCCATCAAGGC
>JAURWH010000141.1 GCA_030655055.1 bacterium | reverse complement strand
AACAGCAGGAAGTTGCCGATGGCCTTGGCGGTCTCGCCGTCTATCAGCTCGGCGTTGAAGGCTATCAAAATATTCTTGTTCTGCGATAAGACCTGGGCCAGCTGCTCCAGCTCTGTCTTCTTCAGCCCGCTGTCCTTGAGGGCCCCCGCCCCGGTGATCTTGGCCAGGCCTTTTTTGTATTCAGTGAAACCAGCCAGGTTGGAAGAAACTGTCAGGGCCTTCAGCGCCCCGTTCAGCGCCGAAGAGATGCCGCCCGCTTTGACTGTGAACTGCCCGGCTGCGATCTCGGCCAACGGTCCGGTTTTTTCAGCCATAATGTAGACCGGTACGCCCTTTTTGGCCGCCTGTCTTAATATCTGCCCGAACACCGGATGCTGGCTGTAGGGATCGGATCCCACCAGCAGTATGGCCTGGGCCTTTTCCAGGTCGGCGTAGCTCTTGCCGTTCAGTCCGCCCAGTATCTTTTCCATCTGGTCCAGCGCCCGGCCTTCGGAATAAACCAGGCTGGAGAATTTGTTTACCCCCTTCTTGGCCGCCCAGGAGCGCAGGCCCTCGGCCTCTTCCATGGAGGTCCGGCCCGAGGCCAGCACCGCCACCGCTTCCGGCCCGTGTTTCTTGACCATGGCGTCGATGTCACCGTTGACCAGGTTGAAAACCTTCTTCCATTCCACCGGGACATGGGATCTGCCCTGTTTCACCAGGGGTGCGGCCAGCCTTTCCCGGCTGTGTATCAGTTCAAAGCCGAACTTGCCCTTGAAGCAAAGCGACCCCTGGCTGGCCGGGCTTTCCTGGTTGCCGGTAAGTTTGACCGCCTTGTTGTCCTTGGTATGGATCTCGGTGCCGCAGCCCACCCCGCAGAAGGTGCAGACCGAATTGGTCTTGGGCATCTCCCAGGGGGCCGGCTTCAGATGGCGGGGACGCTCGGTCAGCGCGCCCACCGGGCAGGTCTCGATGCAGGCCCCGCAGGACACGCAGCTGGATTCGGGGAAGGGTTTCCCCAGCGACGGGGCCACGATGGTGCCAAAACCCCGGTAGACAAAGCCCAGGGCCGAGGCCCCCACCACCTCCAGGCACATCCGGACGCAGCGGCCGCACAGGATGCACTTGCTCTGGTCGCGCACCAGGAAGGGATGGCTCTCGTCGATGGGGTGTATCTTGACCTCGCCCATGAATCGCTTGACCGAAGCCTGGTACTGGGTGGCGTAGTCCCGCAGTTTGCACTCCACCACGTCGGCGCAGCCGCATTCCAGGCAGCGCTGGGCCTCGTCCGTAGCCACGGTAGAGACGAAGCCTTTTTCCACTTCCTCAAAGTTCCGGCGCTGGGCGATGGGCAGCATCGGCATCTGGGCCTTGGCCGCCTTGGGGATATGGGCGAAAAGTTCCTTGGGCACTTCGTTGATCTTGCCCTTGGTGATGTTGAAGTTCTTGACCGGCTTGGCCGCCTGCCCTGTCATCAGATAAGAGTGCATCGCTTCGGCCGCCCGGTGGGCCCCGCCGATGGCCTCCACCACCGTGGCGGCGCCGGTCACCAGGTCTCCGGCCGCGAACACCCCGGCCACGCTGGTGGCCCCGGTCTGTTCGTCGGTCTTGATGGTGGACCACTTGGTGGTCTCCACCCCGTGGTTCTGTCCCAGCACGGAGAGGTCGGGGGCCTGGCCGATGGCCGCGATGATGGTCTCGGCCTCCACCTTGTAATCAGAGCCGGCCTGGGGCACCGGGCGGCGCCGGCCCGAGGCGTCGGGCTCGCCCAATTCCATCTTCTGGCAAATCAGTCCGCCGCCTGCCCCTGAGCCTGTCGAAGGGTCGGCCTGGGTGCAGGCGATCACCCGGGTGGGCGCGGTCAAAAACTTGAACTTGACACCTTCGTGCCGGGCCTCTTCGATCTCGAAGGGATTGGCCGGCATCTCCTTTTCCGAGCGGCGGTAGACTATGCTTACCTCCTCGGCCCCCAGCCGCAGCGAGGTCCGGGCCGCGTCGATGGCGGTGTTGCCGCCGCCGATCACCGCCACGGTCCTGCCGATCTTGATCTCCTGGCCCATGGCCAGTTTTTTAAGGAAGCCTATGCCGTCCCAGACCCCGTCCGACTGCTCGCCCTCCACCCCCATCTTGGTGGAGGCATGGGCCCCGAAGCCCAGGAAAACTGCGTCGTAGGACTTCCGCAAAGAATCGATGGTGAAATCCTTGTTCAGGGTCTGCTCGCATTTTATCTCGATCCCCAGGTCGGTGATGGTCTTGATCTCCTGGTCCAAAACCTCCTTGGGCAGGCGGTACTGGGGAATGCCGTAGCGCAGCCAGCCGCCCGGTTTGGGCAGGGCCTCGAAGATGGTGACCTGGTGGCCTTTTTGCCTCAGGTAGTAGGCCGCGCTCA
>JAURWH010000140.1 GCA_030655055.1 bacterium | reverse complement strand
CTGATCCATAGCCCAGGCCTTAAGGCCTGGGCTATGGAAGAAAATAATAATTCAACATTAAACATAACAAGCATCATGAAACTTGAAACCTTAGGCGCCTGGCAGCGCAGCCACACCTGCGGGGAACTGCGTTCCTCCAATAATAACCAAGAGGTCACTCTCTGCGGATGGGTGCACCGCAGCCGCAACCACGGCGGGCTGATATTCATCAACCTGCGGGACCGCTACGGCATCACCCAAATAGTCTTCGATCCGGCCCAGAACGCAGAACTGACAGCGTCGGCCAGTGAACTGAAATCCGAATACGTGGTCGCGGTCCGGGGCACGGTGCGGGCCCGGCCCCAGGGTCAGGCCAATTCAGAGATGCCCACCGGGGAGGTCGAGGTGCTGGCGGCGGAGGTCAAACTGCTCAACTCTTCCGCCGTGCCGCCGTTCGTGATAGAGGACAACACTACCGCCTCCGAGGAACTGCGGCTGAAGCACCGCTACCTGGACCTGCGGCGCCCGGCCCTGGCCAAAAACATCATCCTGCGGCACAAATTCGTGCTGGCGGTCAGGAACTACCTTTCACAACAGGGATTTTTAGAGATCGAAACACCGCTTTTGACCCGCAGCACGCCCGAAGGAGCCCGGGATTATTTGGTTCCCTGCCGGGTGCATCCCGGAAAATTCTACGCCCTGCCCCAGTCGCCCCAGCTCTACAAGCAGATCCTGATGGTGTCGGGCTTTGACAAATATTTCCAGATCGCCCGATGCTTGCGCGACGAGGACCTGCGGGCCGACCGCCAGCCGGAGTTCTCCCAGATAGACATAGAGATGGCCTGCGCCACCGAGGAAGGGATATACGCCCTGATCGAAGGCATGATCAAAGAGACCTTCAGCCAAGCGGCCGGGGTTGAAATTGTCACCCCGTTTCCCAGGCTGGCCTATGCCGAGTCCATGCGGCGCTTCGGATCCGACAAACCCGACATGCGCTTCGGCATGGAGCTGTGCGATGCCGCCCCGGTTGCCTTGAAGTCGGATTTCTCGGTATTCAAGCAGGCCATCGAGAACAATGGCCAGGTGAAGGGCATTTGCGTGCCGGGCGGGGGCAAGTGGTCCCGCAAGGACATCGACGGCCTGACCGAATTTGTGAAGATATACGGCGCCAAGGGTCTGGCCTGGGCAAAAGTCTCCGGGGAGTCCCCCTCGACAGGGCTCGGGGCAAGCCTGGAAGGCTCGATCGCAAAATTTTTCGCCGGGGACCTGGGCAAAGAGCTGATTCAGACCCTGTCCGCCAAGGAAGGGGACATCATGCTGTTTGTGGCCGACAAGCCGTCCGTGGTCGCGGCCGCCCTGGGGGCGCTGAGGGTCGAGTGCGCCAAGCGGATGGACATGATCCCCAAAAACAAATTTGCCTTCGCCTGGGTCAATGATTTCCCGATGTTCCATTACAACCCGGAAACCAAGGGCTGGGAACCGGAACACCACATATTCACCATGCCCAAGGAAGAACACCTGCAATACCTGGAATCGGATCCGGGCCGGGTGCTGGGCCAGCTGTACGACCTGGTGGCCAACGGCTACGAGATGGCGTCCGGCTCCATCCGCATCCACCGCCGCGACATCCAGGAGCGGGTGATGAAGGTGATAGGGATCTCCAATGAAGAAGCCATGAAGCGGTTCGGCTTTCTGCTGGAATCGTTCGATTACGGGGCGCCGCCCCACGGCGGGGTGGCCCCGGGCCTGGACCGCTGGATCATGCTGCTTTGCGGCACCGACAACATCCGCGACGTGATCGCCTTCCCCAAGACCACCTCGGGCAGCGGTCTGATGGAGGGCAGCCCCTCGGAAGTGGACGAGAAGCAGTTGAAAGAGCTGAAGATAAAACTGACGGATTGAGCCTGAACATGAACTGTTCCGAAGACGAGATAATCAAAGCCAGACAGGCCCTGCAGGAGGCCGAGGCCGGGAGCGGCCCCGGCGATCCGGCGCTGGCCCCGTTGCTGCTGAAGCTGGCCGAGTGTCTGCAAAAGAACGGCCGGCTGGACCAGGCCGAGCCTTATTACCAAAGGCATCTGGAACTTGTGACCGCAGCCCACGGGCCGGAGAGCATCGAGACGGCCGGGGCGGTGAATGCTTTGGCCATCAATCTCAGCATCCAGCACCGGTACCGGGAGGCGGCCCCGCTGTACCAGAGGGCACTGGAGATCAGGCGGCTTAAACTGGGACACGATCATCCCGAGGTGGCCAAACTGCTGAACAACCTGGGCGGGCTGATGACCAGGACCGGGGAATATGCCGAGGCCGAGGGATATCTGGACCGGGCCCTGGAGATCTACCGGAAGCAGGGGCTGGGGGAAAGCGCCTCGGCCGCCAAGTGCCTGGGCAACCTGATGGGGGTTTACAAGGAGACCGGCCGGCTGGAACTGTCCGAGCAGACCGCCGAGCGGGCTTTGGCCCTGTCCCAAAAGCTGTTCAATGAGGATCATCCGGTTTATTCCATCATGCTCAACAACCTGGCGGCGGTCTATTCGATTAACCAGAAAGCCCCCCGGGCGGTGGAACTGCTGTTAAAAGGGATAGAACTGAAACAAAAGCATCACGGACCGGAGCACCCGGACCTGATCATCTACCTCAACAACCTGGCGGACGCCTATGCGGCCCAGCATATGTACAGCCAGGCCGAAAGCACCTTCCAGCGTTCACTGGCCATCGGAGAACGGCGGCTGGGGGCCAGCCACCCCTTTGCCGGGATCAGTCATCTGGGGCTGGGGGTCCTGTTCACCCAGCAGGGGGAGGCCGCGAAGGCCGCACGGGAACTGGAGCTGGCCTTGAAGATATTAAGAGAGGCTTGGGGAGAATGGCACCCGGACGTTGGGACCGCCTTCTACAAATACGGCGACCTGCAGCTCGGCGAGAACCGGCTGCCGCAGGCCGAGGAAGCCTACCATTCGGCCGTCAAGATATTCCTGCAAACGGTGGGCGGCCACCACCCCTGGGTCCGCGACATTTACAAGAAACTTTCCCGGATATGCTTTGCCCAGGAGCGGGGGGCCGAGGGAGAGCTGTTCCTGAAAAAATCCCTGGAAAAGAGCAGTTAGAGAAAACTGTTTCAATACCCTGTAATTTTAAGGATCGCCAGTGCTAGCCAAACCAACCATACCTATCCCCGTGCAACTGGAAGCGGCCGATACGGCCATCACCAATGCGCTGGCCAGCCCCGACATCCTGAAGAGGCTGACCGAGGCCGGCTATACCGAGGCCAGGATCAACGAGGGGCAGAGGCTTTACCAGGCGGCCCGGCTGGCGGTCCAGGCCCATACCGCGCTGATCGAGGCCAGGCGGGACCGTGAGGCCGCATCGGGCAAGACCACCAGGAACGCCCGGGAAGCCTACCAGTCTTTGGCCGATGTGGTCAGGAAGATCTGGCCCGATGACCGGGAACAGATGCAGGCGCTGGGGACCACTGTCCAAATGCCCGGAGAGCCGGCCCTGTTCCTGAAAGCGGCCGATATCCTGTTCCAGGCCCCGCAAAAAGACCCTGAATTCATGGATATCCTGGCCGGCCTGGGATACCCCAAACTGCTTTTGGCCACGGAGCGGGCCAAGATAGACGACCTGGGGAAAATGATCCGGGATGGGGAGACATCTGAAAAAGAGATACGGTCCGCCGATCAGGAGCAGCAACTGGCATTGAAAACGCTGAATGACTGGATGGACAGGTTCATAAAAAAAGCCAGGGTGGCTTTGCAGAACAAAAAGGATCTTCTGGACAAGATGGGACTGTTGGACCGCAGCCCCAAGGCGGAGGCCCCCAGAAGCGCCCAGGGCCCCAGACAGGCCAAACGGGGGTAGTGCCCCAAAGATCTGACTGGCCTGAGACATGGTCAAATAACCGGCGGGGTTGACTTTTACGTTCTAAAGTGGTAGAATACATTATATTCAATAATGCTCTATTGTATTCATATTTATGGAGAAGCGCCATGTCTACCACCATTACCCTGCGGCTGGACGACAAGACCTATAATATTTTCCGCACCCTGTCCCAGCGCGACAACCGGACGCTGTCCAATTTCATAGAAACTGCTGCCCTGCGCTACATTGAGGACTCAAGTCTGATTGATGAGGCCGAGATGGCAGCGATCCGGGCGGACAAACCTCTGGAAGCCAGCCTCAAGCGCGGCCGGAGCGATGCCAAGGCCCAGAAGGGCCGCTTTGCCTGAGTTCCGTATCTTTGAAACCGCCGAGTTCCTGTCCCGCCTGAAGCGGATCGAGCCGGTCAGGAGGGAATTTCTGGAGCGGAAGATCAAAGCGTACGTCTATCCCCGGTTAAGGCAGGAACCCTGCTTTGGCCTCCAGATCCGGAAATTGCGGGGTTATTCGCCGGACACCTGGCGGTACCGGATCGGAGACCACCGGCTGTTTTATGCCATAGATCAAAAGGAAAAGATAGTTTATCTGCTGACCATTGACGACCGGAAGGACGCGTATCGCTGAAGAACCCTAAAACCTCCGGTTTCCCGGAGGTTTTTCCATTGTCTTTTATGACAGGAAACTACGGGATTATTCCTATTTTGCCTTTTGATTTCTATGGTTTCCCGACAACTCTTATCTTGAAAATCAGTTCCATCTGTGCTACAATCACGGTTTGTCGTTTTTCCGGACATCCATCTGCTTGAGATCACTAAAATCTTCATATATATCCAAAGGAGAAAGATACCATGCCTAAGTTCGTGTATTTCTTCGGGGGCAAGGCCGCCGAAGGCGGAGCCAAGGACAAAAATCTTTTAGGCGGCAAGGGCGCCAACCTGGCCGAGATGTGCCATCTGGGCATCCCGGTGCCGGCCGGTTTCACCATCACCACTGAATTGTGCACCGTCTTCTATAAGAACAACAAGAAATATCCCGCCGAGCTCAACAAACAGGTCAACGACGCCCTGGCCAGGGTGGAAAAGGTGATGGGCATGAAGTTCGGCGACGCCAACGATCCCCTGCTGCTGTCGGTCCGTTCCGGGGCCCGCAGCTCCATGCCCGGGATGATGGAGACCGTGCTCAACGTGGGACTATGCTCCAAGACCATCCCCGGGATGATCAAGAAGACCCAAAACCCCCGCTTCGTCTACGACGCCTACCGCCGGCTGATCATGATGTACTCCGACGTGGTGATGGAGAAGGCCGCCGGGATCGAGCCCGAGGAGGGCAAGGGCATCCGCAAGCAGCTGGACGACATGCTGGGAGCGGTCAAGAAGCAGAAGGGCTACAAGACGGACGCCGACATCTCCGAGGCCGACCTGAAAGACCTGTGCGACCGGTTCAAGGCCAAGGTCAAAGAGGTGATAGGCCGGGATTTTCCCGATAACGCCGCCGATCAGCTGTGGGGCGGGGTCGGCGCGGTGTTCTCCTCCTGGAACGGCCGCCGGGCCATCTCCTACCGCCGGATCGAGGGCATTCCCGACGAGTGGGGAACCGCGGTCAACGTCCAGGCCATGGTCTTCGGCAACATGGGAGACAGTTCGGCCACCGGAGTGGCCTTCTCCCGCAACCCGGCCAACGGCGACAACCATTTCTACGGGGAGTGGCTGGTCAACGCCCAGGGCGAGGACGTGGTGGCCGGGATCCGGACACCCAGCCCGCTGAACGAGTCAACCAAGAACGAACAGAACAAGTCCCTGCCGTCGCTGGAGACCGCCATGCCGGTCCTGTATAAGGAACTGGACGGCTACCGCAGCCGGCTGGAAAAGCATTACCGCGACATGCAGGACATAGAATTCACCATCCAGGACGGACGGCTGTGGATGCTGCAGTGCCGGGTGGGCAAGCGCACCGGGACCGCCGCCCTGAACATGGCCATGGACATGGTGGAGGAGAAGCTGATCGCCAAATCGGACGCGGTGATGCGGGTCTCACCGGCCCAGCTGGACGAGCTGCTGCACCCCATTGTGGATCCGGCGGCCGAGGGCAAGTCTGCGGTGCTGGCCAAGGGCCTGCCGGCCGGACCGGGCGGAGCCTTTGGGCAGATCGTGTTCACCGCCAATGACGCGGTGGAGTGGCTGAAGCAGGGCAAGAAGGTGATCCTGGTCCGCGAGGAGACCAACCCCGAGGACGTGGAAGGGATGCGGGCCGCGGCCGGTATCCTGACCGCCCGGGGCGGCATGACCAGCCACGCGGCTTTGGTGGCCCGGGGCTGGGGCAAGTGCTGCATCGTTGGCGCCGGCAGCCTCCATATCGATGTCCACACCAAGACCATGAAGGCCGGGGACAAGATCTTCCGGGAAGGCGACTTCATCACCCTCAACGGCACCCGGGGCTACATCTACGCCGGCCAGCTGGCCATGATGGACGCCACCGAGAACCCCCGCTTTGTGACCTTCATGAAATACGCCGACTCCTTCCGCCGGCTCAAGGTCCGCACCAATGCCGACACCCCGGAGGACGCCGCCAAGGCCAGGGGTTTTGGGGCCGAGGGCATCGGGCTGTTCCGGACCGAGCACATGTTCTACGGCAAGAACTCCGAGGAGCCGCTGTTCCGCCTGCGCAAGATGATCGTCTCCAAGGACCAGGCCGAGCGCCGGGCGGCCCTCAACGAACTGTATCCCTTCGTCAAGAAGGACATCAAAGCCACTTTGGAGGTGATGGACGGACTGCCGGTGACCATCAGATTGCTGGATCCGCCGCTGCACGAGTTCGTACCCACCCGCCAGGACGAGCGCAACAAGCTGGCCCAGTCTTTGGGCATAACCCCCGATGAACTTAACAAGCGGGCCGACGGCCTGCACGAATCCAACCCCATGATGGGCCACCGCGGGGTTCGCCTGGGCGTGACCTTCCCCGAGATCACCGAGATGCAGGTGAAGGCCATCTTTGAATCAACCGCGGAACTGGTGAAGGCCGGCAAGAAGATCATGCCGGAGATCATGGTTCCGGTGGTGGGGATGAAGAACGAGCTGGCCGATCAGAAGGCCATAGTGGACCGGATCTACGCCGAGGTCTGCGCCCAGCAGGGCGTCAAGAAGATAGACTACATGTACGGCACCATGATCGAGATCCCGAGGGCTGCGCTGACCGCCGGAAAGATAGCCGAGACCGCCGAGTTCTTTTCCTTCGGCACCAACGACCTGACCCAGATGACCTTCGGCTTCTCCCGCGACGACATCGGAGGCTTTGTGCCGGACTATGTGGACAAGAAGATCCTGCCGGCCGACCCCTTCCAGTTGCTGGACCAGGAGGGCGTGGGCGAGCTGATCGAGATGGGCATCAAGCGGGGCCGGACCACCCGGCCGCACCTGAAGGTCGGCATCTGCGGGGAGCACGGCGGGGAGCCGTCCTCGGTGGAGTTCTGCCACCGGGCCGGAATGAACTACGTTTCCTGCTCGCCGTTTAGGGTGCCCATAGCCAGGCTGGCGCTGGCCCAGGCGGCCATCAAAGAGCTGAAAGCCAATAGCTCTAAGCCGAATGTTAAAGCGAAAAGCGTAAAGCATACAGCGAAAAAGATTGTAAAAAAAGCAGTGAAGAAGCCCGCCTACGCCAAGGCTTCGGCGGGTAAAGCTGCCAAGAAAAAAGGCAAGAAGTAAACCGGAACCATATCAAAAGCCCCTTCAGAAATGGAGGGGCTTTTTGTTTTTCAAAAAATAATTAAGCATTTCCGGGAACCGCTCACATCCTTTTGTTCTCTAATTCCTGATATGCTCCAACCTGCATCAAAACCAGCCAGGCCAAGCGTTTCAATACATAATACAATAATCCAGTTCCGACATAAAGATCACTTCAGTCATTAAATATTTTAATAATATATAACATCTAAAAAATGAAGTGGGCAAAAAAGAGCGACGGCCAGTGGCACAAATTATTTGAACTGGAACTTTGCGAAAGATGCTTAAAGGATCTGACCGGGGTTTATTTGGTTTTTTACAAGAAGAATGATTTATCCCCGGAGAACCACGGGTATTCGGTGCTGAGTCTGGGACAGGGCCATGTTAAGACCAAGCTCCTGCAATTGCGGAAGGATCCGGCTATGTCCAAGCACCGCGAGAAAGGGCCTTTTGTGACTTGGATATCGGCTCCGCCATCTTTGCTGGACAGGATAGAACTAGTGCTGAACAAAAATCTGGAACCCATCATGGAAATGTGACGGCACTTTTATTGGTCCCTTTATCAAATGATCAAGCCCCGAAGCATAATGCTTCGGGGCTTTTGGCTGTAAAAAAGCCCGTAGATCACCAACCCATATATCTTATAAAGTTATCCAGCGCTATCTTGCGTATCTCTTCATTACTGAAACCCCGTTTCTCAAACACCTTCAGCAGATCAGGGATCTTGTCCGGACCCTCCAAACCCTTTGGCACCTCGTTGATCCCGTCAAAATCAGAGCCCAGGGCCAGGCACTCAACCCCGGCCAGCTTCTTCATATGGTCAAACTGGTCCGCCACGGAATTGATGTCGGCCGGTTTTCGCTTTTCCCCCAGGAAGCCGGGATAAAAATTGACTCCGATCAATCCCCCGGCCCGGGCCAGGGCCTTTATCTGTTCATCGCTAAGGTTCCGGAACTGAAACTTCTTGTTTAAAGCCCGGGCGCAGGAATGGGAGGCAAAAGGCGGTTTCTTGGCAACTTTCAGCACATCCCAAAAGGTCTTTTCGGAAGAATGGGAGAGGTCCAGCATCACCCCCAGCGAGTCGGCTAATTTTACCAGCTTTAAGCCTTCAGCTGTCAGCCCCGGGTCTTTCTTGGTCTTGCCGGCGCTCATCCCCGAGACGGCGAACTTGTTGGAATTGTTCCAGGTCAGGGTCAGTATTCTGACGCCCAGGGCGTGAAACATTTTCAGGTTCCCGGCTTCCTCGCCCAAGGCGTGTCCGCCTTCGATGCCCAGAATGATCCCGGTCTTCTTCTCCTTCAGGCATTTCTTCCAGGAAGCCTTGTCGGTCACGATCATCAGATCATTCGGGTGTTTGGAGATCTCCTTTTTTGTTCTGACGATCATGTCCAGGGTGTAGTCTATGGCCTTCTGGCGGCGATAGGAGGGAGGCACCCAGCAGGCGAAGACCTGAAGGCCGACCCGGCCTTGTTGTAATCTTTTTATCGTCACATGGCTGGTTCTGTCTGTCAGTGTTTTCCCCATGACGATCTTCATGGGTGCGTCGCAGTGGAGGTCGGCGGCCAGGCAGGAGGCGTCTGTTTTAGGCATGGTATCAGCCTTTGCAGTGGTGTTAAGAATGACCAGAAATGAGCATATGATGGCGGAAAACGTCATGGCATAACTATACTACAAAAATCAGGGGCTTCGCAAGTAAATTTTACTTGACAAAAAGCTTAACTTGTTATAATGTTATATATTAGCAGACTTTGCGGAACCAAATGCTGAAGCGGAGAAATGGCTTAACCAGTATGGTTAATGTTCCTGTTTTCCTGGCTTCCTTATAAAAGATATCGGTTCCATTGTCGTCCGAGACCGGTCGGGATATTTCTTAATTTTCTAATATCCTTTAAAACTAAAGGAGCACTAACATGAAACGGTTTTCCCAAATCGGTGCCAGGTACTTTCTGGTAATGGCGGCATTCCTGATGATCGTGATGGCAGGCTGCGCCAAACGGGAAAAATACCCCTTGGGCGAGGCCGGGGGAACGCTGACCATCGGTTCGCTCAACGAGCCGGCGTCGCTGAACCCTCTGCTGCTGTCGTTCACCGCGCCCAGCGACATCCAGGAAAAGCTTTTCCTGAGCCTGCACCGCTTTGACAAATCGATGAACATAGTGCCCGAGCTGGCCGAGAGCTGGAAGTTCTCCGAGGATTTCAAGGAGGTCACCTACCACCTGCGCCAGGACGTCAAGTGGAGCGACGGGCAGCCGGTGACGGCCGAGGATGTCAAATACACCTTTGACCTGATGACCGACGCCAAGGTCAACTATTCCCGGGCCGGTTACCTGCAGTTCGTGGAGAAGGTGGAGGTGATCAGCACCTATACCGTGCGCTTCAAATTCAACCGGCTTTATTCCGATGAACTGTTCGACACCGGGATCATCGTGCTTCCCAAGCATTCCCTGGAAACCCAGGCCAGCCTGTCCTCCGGCGAGTTCGACGCCAACCCGGTCACCGACGGGCCTTACAAGGTGGAACAGTGGATCCGGGGCGACCGCCTGGTGCTGGCCGCCAACCCCGGCTTTTACAAGGGCAAGCCGGCCCTGGAGCAGATCGTGATCCGGTTCTTCGGCGACGAGGCCGCCCTGGCCGCCGCCCTGCAGAACGGCGAGGTGGACATGACAGAAGACCTGTCTCCCCAAACCATCCTGAAACTGCAGGGAGATCCCAACCTGGTCACCATCGACTATCCCGGAAGGTCCTATACATATTTGGGCTGGAACCTGAAGAGTCCGATGTTTGCCTCGGCCGAAATGCGCAAGGCCTTTGCCATGGCCATCGATCCCTCGGAAATGATCAGGGATGTGTTGCTGGGCAAGGGGCAGTCAGCTTCGGGACCAATCCTGCCCAGCTCCTGGGCTTATGACGAAAATCTGAAACCGATGCCCTACGATCCGGAGATGGTCAAGACCGCCCTTTCGGATCTGGGCTGGAAGACCATGAACAAGGATGGTTTCCTGGCCAAGAATCCCCGCCAGGTGCTGCAGATAAACCTGCTTTTAGCCCAGGGCCAGCCGGTGCTGGAAGCCTCGGCCGCCATCATCCAGAAACAGCTGAAGACGGTGGGCGTCAAGGTCAATGTCCAGGTGGCCGATGCCAGGACCTTCATCCAGAAGATCCGCACCGGGGCCTACGACGTGATGATGTTCTCCTGGAAGAACGACCAGAAGGTGGACCCCACCGCGGTCTGGCATACCAAGATAGAAAACAAGGGCAAGTTCAACCTGCTTGATTATTCCAATCCCCAGGTGGACAGCCTGATAGACCAGGGACTTGGCACTTTAAGCCGGCGCAAGGCCAAGGATATCTGGGTCAAGTTCCAGCAGGTGGTCTTCCAGGAACAGCCCACCACCTATCTGTTCGTACCGAACGCGGTGGCCATGGTCTACAAGGGGGTGAAGGGGGCCGAAAGTGACGCCCGCGGCCCCCTGGCTTCTTTGGACGAATGGTGGATACCTTCGGCCGAACGGCGCGGCACCCAGGTGGCGGCCGTTACTCCGGCGGCCCCGGAAACTCCCGCCCCCGTGGCTGCTCCCGAGCCTGAAGCCCAGACACCGGCTCCGGTCAACAACAAGCCTGTTCCGGCCGCGCCCAAGCCCGCAGCGGTCAAGCCGGCCCCGGCCCCCAAGGCGGTCAACCCGCAGGACATCCTGGTAGCCGAAACGCCCACTCCGGCGCCCACCCCAACCCCGGCCGTAGCGGCTCCCGAGCCGGTGGCCGAGATCCCGCCCACCGACCCCGAACCAACCAATATCGGCAAGGCCGAGTATCCCGACCTGGCCAGGAAAGCCGGCATCACCGGCAGGGTTTTTGTTAAGGTGCTGGTGGGAGCGGACGGCAAGGTCAAGAGCGCCGAAGTGCTGAGGGGCATCGGCGGCGGCTGCGACGAGGCGGCTTTGGAAGCCTCCAAGAAATCCAACTTCAAGCCAGGCACGGTCAACGGCCAGCCGGCCGATCGGCCTTTTACCATACCGTATTCGTTCCGGTAATATTACATATTATCATAGGGGTAATTCATCCGACTATGCCATTAGCGGCTTCGTCGGACGCGTGAATTGCCCTTACAAGTTGAGTCAAAAAAAGACGCCATCAGAAATGATGGCGTCTTTTTTCTGTTCCCAGATCATTTATTGGGGTTGCTGCCGTGCTTGGCCAGTGGAATCCCCTTTTTGCACAGGGGGCAATTGTCCGGTTCAAAGGTCTCCACCTTTTCCCCGTAGATCCCCAGGAAGGGAACCCCGAAATCCGGGGCCTTGGAACTGCGGTCTATGAACACCGCCACGCCCATCAATTCCGCTCCGGCCCGCTTCACCGCCTCGATGGTCTCGACCACCGAGCCGCCGGTGGTCATCACATCGTCCACCACCAAAACCTTTTCGCCTTGGGCCAGGGACATTCCCCGTAAGAAACCCCGGCCTTCCGGGGTCCGTTCGGCGTAGATGGCCTTTTTGTCCATCTGCCGGGCCACTTCGGAGGCGATGATGATGCCGCCGGTGGTTGGTCCGACTACGGTCTGAATTCCGGCATCCTTGAAATGTTCGGCGATCATTCCGCAAAAGGCTTGGCTGTCCTGGGGGTACTGCAGGATCCGGAATTTCTCGAAATAATACTGGCTGTGCTTTCCCGAGGTCAGTAAAAAGTGGCCGTCCAGCAGCACCTGCCGGTTGACCAGAACGTCTTTGATCTCCTGCTTATTTAAGGGCATCTTGGATCTCCTTTTGGATGTTGTTGGCGGCGGCGTTCCTGTCCTTGGCTCCGGTGATGGGCCGGCCCACCACCAGGTAATCGGCTCCCAGGGCGATGGCCTGTCCGGGCGTCAGGATCCTCTTCTGGTCACCGGCCTCGGCGTCCATCGGCCTGATACCGGGGGTCAGGATCACAAAATCATTTTCCATGTTCTTCCTCAGCAGTTCGATCTCCTGGGGCGAGGCCACCACTCCGTCCAGTCCGGCGCTCTTGGTCAGCCGGGCCAGGTGCAGCACCTGCTCCGGGATGCCCCGGCCGGGAGCCCCCAGCACATCGCTGAAGGTGGCTTCGTCAAAGCTGGTCAGCACGGTCACTCCCAGGATCACCGGCTTGGGTTTTTTATAAAGGGAGCAGGCCTCGATGGCCGCGTTGGCCGCTTCTTCCATCATCTGAAATCCGCCCATGGAATGAAGGTTGAACATGTCCACCCCCAGTTCCACCGCCGATACGGCGGCCTTGCCCACGGTGGTGGGGATGTCGTGGAACTTCAGGTCCAGAAATACTTTTCCGCCCTGGGCTTTTATCAGCTCCACTATTTTTGGCCCGCAGGCGGTGAACAGCTGGCTGCCGACCTTGAAGTATTTTACAGGGCCGGAGATGTCCTTGATCAGCTTCTCGGCTTCGGCGTAGGATGGTACGTCCAGGGCCACTATCAGTCGTTCGTTGGCTGGTATCTGCATCGCGCTCCTTGGTTCTATGATGGAAATTAGTTAATCGTAAATTGTAAACTGGGAACCGGGGCTGATAATTGTTTGATGTTCTTTGCCTGTCCGACGAAGCTTTGTTGGATATGAAGCAGCGTAGTCGGATCAATTGTCTGGCTGCTGGATGATCTCCAGCCGGACCGGTTCCACCCCGTCGATCCCGATCTTTCTGGCCGCGCCCTGGGACAGGTCTATCATCCGGCCTTCCACGAACGGGCCGCGGTCGTTGATCTTGACGGTCACGCTCTGGCCAGTCCTGAGATTGGTGACCCGGACCATGGTGCCGAAGGGAAGGGTGCGGTGGGCGGCGGTCATGGCCTCCATGTCAAAGGTCTCGCCGTTGGCGGTCTTGCGTCCGTGGAATTCCCGGCCATAGTAGCTGGCCAGGCCC
>JAURWH010000139.1 GCA_030655055.1 bacterium | reverse complement strand
TACCGCCATCCTGGGAAGCCGGATCTATTACGATTTCGGGCAGATCAAGGATTACGGCCACGGCAACGCGGTGGGGATCTCGGCCCTGGTCTCCTTCCCCGGCAATATGGTCACCCTGGGAGCCAAACTGGAACAGCGCTTTTTGGGCAAGAACTTCATTCCCCAGTATTTTGACAGGTTCTATGAGATCGACCGCTACCAATTGTATTCCATGACCTCGGGCAGCGTCACCACCACTTTCGGGGTGCCCAAAAAACTGATGCTGACCGGCGTGACCGAGGCCAGGAACGGCACCTACGGCGAGATCTCGGGCAATGTGCTGGGCAAGGTCAGAGTGATGGGCAGCGGCTACAAGACCCGGGGAGCCGACAGCACCGGGGTCCTGCACATAGAGGCCAGCGCGCCGGACCTGATCCCCAAGGGCGACATCCGGGCCTACTACGACCAGAAGAAGATCCAGAGCCTGTCCGACCTGTTCGCCAAAAAGGAGAATATGCTGCTGACCGCCGATGTAGGCTACCAGGCCTACTGGAAGATCTGGATGTATCTGACCTACCAGATCACCTACGAGAAGCAGGAGGATCTAAGCTTCCTGACCCGGAAGAAGTTTTCCACCAGGCTGGCTTTGAAATTCAACTTTTAACACCGGCTGAAAACAATGCGAAGGGAAGGCGAGAAATATTCTTGCTTTCCCTTTGTTTTTAACCTCTCCAAGGACTTTTTTCTAAACCGCTAAGGCGCCAAGATCGCCAAGGTATGTATAAATTAACCAGAGCGGGATAGTGATTGCATACCATATCGTTTGATTGCGTTCGTTTGTCATTCCCGCGCAGGCGGGAATCCAGCATAATCTTTCTGGATACCTGCTTTCGCAGGTATGACAAGAAGCCGCAATGATACATTGTTGTCAACATCATGCGTGATAAATGCAATCTATTAACCGTCCTCATTAATAAGCTTTGCGTCCTTAGCGTCTTTGCGGTAAATGATCTTGAAAAAGTTATGTTGAAATCATTACTCCATAGCCTGCTGAATTTCATCTTTCCGCCATTCTGCGCTTCCTGCCACCAGAAGATCCTGCAGCCAGAAAGCGGATTGATCTGCGAGGCCTGCTGGGATTCCCTGGTAAAATGGAGGCCGGACTGCTGCCAGCGCTGCGGGGCTCAATTACCGGCGCAGCCCTCCCATGAGATGCCGATGCTTTGTCCCAAGTGCCGGATCCCGGACTGGGCCTGCGCCGACATCAGGGCCATCGGGCCTTTTAAGACGCCGCTGGCCGATGCCATTCACCTGCTGAAATACTCGGACCGGCGTTCGGTGGTCAAGAAGCTCTCAGAATACATGGAACAGTCGTTGTCCGGAGCAGACCATTATAAATCTTCTGACCTGATCCTTTCAGTTCCTTTGCACCCGGCCCGCAAGAGGGAGCGGGGCTACAACCAGGCCCAGCTTCTGGCCCAGGCTTTGGGAAAAACATGGAACAAGCCCTGTCCCGAAAACATCATCGCCCGGGCCAGGCACACCCAGACCCAGACCAAGCTCAACAAGCAGCAGCGGCTGGAGAATGTCAAGGACATCTTTTCCGTCAAAAAGCCGGAACTGGTCCGGGGCAAAACAATCATCCTGATAGACGACGTGCTGACCACCGGGGCCACCATCGGGTCCTGCGCCGGAAAACTGTTGGAGGCTGGGGCTTCCAAAGTGCTGGCCCTGACCGCGGCCGCTGCCCCCTTAGATTAAGAGCCTTTTATCCACAGATTAACGCAGATTATAACAATTACTTTCCTCCTAATTGTTTGATTCAACAGGGGAAAATCTGTGATAATCTGTGAAAATCTGCGGATTATAATTCCCCGGGGAGTCATACAAAATCACTGCCGATTTTTATTGACATAACACCTTGGTAGTGTTAAACTAAAAGGCTGTTAAAATCGTCATTTCTTCCATAAAAACACACAGGAGAACCCATGTCCGAAATCTCCGTTTTACAAAAACACCGGGCCGGTTACCGGCCCAAGCTTCCTGCGATCTTTGTCAAGAACGGTCCCCGGGTGAGGGCAATTGAAACAGGCGAGCCGGAGCCCAAACACGAGATCATTGACGGGGCTTTTCCCAAAACTTCAGCCTTTAAGCCGGTGGTGTTCGAGCCGGACCAAAAGCGCCAATACAAGCCCCTTAACGTGGGGGTGATCTTCTCCGGGGGCCAGGCCCCGGGCGGACACAACGTGCTGGCCGGGCTGTTCGATTCCCTGACCGCCATCAATCCCCAAAGCCGGTTGTATGGTTTTACCGGCGGCAGCAGCGGTCTGGTGGACAACAAGTACCAATTGCTGACCTCCGATCTGATCGATGAATACCGCAACACCGGGGGCTTTGACCTGATCCGCACCGGGCGCACCAAGCTGGACAAGCAGGAGCAGTTCGTAAAAGTGGCCCAAAACTGCCGGGACTTAGGGGTAACCGGGCTGGTGATAGTGGGCGGAGACGACTCCAACACCAACGCCTGCATGCTGGCCGAATACTTTCTGCAGAACGAGGCCGAGATCAACGTGGTGGGCTGCCCCAAGACCATAGACGGCGACCTGAAGAACGAACAGATAGAGATATCATTCGGCTTTGACACCGCCACCAAGGTCTACACCGAACTGCTGGGGAATATTCTGCGGGACTGCAACTCGGCCCAGAAATACTGGCACTTCGTGCGGGTGATGGGCCGCTCGGCCTCGCACATTGCCCTGGAATGCGCCCTGCAGTGCCATCCCAACCTGACCGTCATCTCCGAGGAAGTGGCGGCCAAAGCCTACAGCCTGAAGCAGATAGTGGAGCAGATCGCCAGCCTGATCAAGGCCCGGTCCGAAGAGAAGATGAATTTCGGGGTGGTGGTGGTTCCGGAAGGCCTGATCGAATTCATCCCCGAGATCAAAATTCTGATCACCGAGCTCAATGAGATCCTTTCCGCCCATCACGACTACTTCAATTCCCTGCCCACCACCAAGGACAAGCACCAGTTCCTCAACAGCAAGTTGTCTCCGGCCTCGGCCCAGGCCTACGGCCAGCTGCCGGACGAACTGCAGTGGGAGCTGCTGGTGGACCGGGATCCCCACGGCAACGTCCAGGTCTCCAAGATAGAGACAGAGAAGCTGCTGATAGACATGGTGGGCGACCTGTTGCGGGAATGGAAGGCCGAAGGGAAGTACAATGGCAAATACGCGGCCCAGAACCATTTCTTCGGCTACGAGGGCCGCTGCGCCGCGCCGTCCAACTTCGACGCCGATTACGCCTACAGCCTGGGCTACACCACCGGGGCGCTTTTGGCGGCGGAGAAGACGGGGTACATCGCCACGGTCAGGAACCTGATGAAGCCGTCCACCGAATGGGTGCCGGGCGGCCAGCCTTTGGCCGGAATGATGACGGTGGAGCGGCGCCAGGGCAAGGATGTGCCGGTGATCAAAAAGGCCCTGGTGGAGCTGGAGGGCAAGCCGTTCAAGGTCTTCGCCCAGCAGCGCGACAAATGGATGATGTCAACCGACTACCTGTACCCCGGACCGATCCAGTATTTCGGCCCGGAGGAGGTCTGTGACCGGACCACTTTGACCCTGGTGCTGGAGCAGGGCCAGGACATCCTGGACGCATTGTCCACGGTGGGCGCCTTAAAGACCAGCGATTTCTTCAGCCGGCTGTCCCCGGACTCGCTGACCCGGCTGCTGGGCATGGTCCAGCATCTGGAGGTGAGGCCCGGGCAGGTGGTGATCCGCAGGGGCGAGATCGGGCAGTGCTTTTACGTGGTGATGGAGGGCGAGCTGGAAGTGCTGGGCGGGGATGATTCGTCAATTGTCGCCACGCTTAAGAAAGGCGACCCCTTCGGGGAGATCGCCCTGCTGGCCGATGTGCCCCGCACCGCCACGGTGGCAGCCAAGACCGATGGGGACCTGATATTCATCAATAATTATGATTTCAAGGAATTTCTGGCCGAGCACAAGGAGCTGGAGAAGCAGCTGTCGGCGCTGAGCCAGGCCCGGCTGGCGGAGCTGAAGGAGAAGGGGAACTAAGCTCCTTTGCCGAGTAATAGTATTTCCGCTCTGAAGGAGCGAAGGTTCATAGCCAGTGGCTTCAGCCACAGGTTCTAGGGCAAATAGTATATCCGCCCTGAGGGGGCGGGGGAAAAAGAGGTTGTATGGGCAGCACATTGACGCATCTTGTTTACCACATTGTGTTCTCCACCAAAAACCGGCAGAACACCGTTACTCCGACATTGCGTGAAACATTATACCCGTATATTGGGGGCATTATTCGCGGGGAAAAAGGGACAGCTCTTAAAATTGGCGGGACAAAGGACCATGTTCATATTCTTGCAGCATTGCCGCCAACGCTATCGGTTTCCGAGGCCCTTCGCTGCATCAAGGGAAATTCCTCAAAATGGGTGAACGAAGGCGGAAGCCTAAAGGCTCATTTTGAATGGCAAAGAGGCTATGGAGCGTTTACGGTAAGCGAATCAATGGTTGAAACTGTCTCACGTTATATTGAAAACCAGGAAGAGCATCACCGGATAAAAGATTTTAAAGAGGAATACTTGGTCTTGTTGCAGACGCATGGGGTCAAATATGACGAGCGTTACATCTGGGACTAGGTCTCCTGCGCCCCTTCAGGGCGCTTGATGGTTGATACTACGGATACCGGAGGCTGAAGCCACCGGCTATACTCCTGCACGCTTTCAGCGTGAAAATTCAAACCAACGTCATAGGGTAATAGGGAATGGTTAAAACTGACGTTGGTAAGAGAACCAAGTAATCCTTGCCAGCCATTCTTTTGTAACGAATATAGGGCGAGGGATGATTCCAGGATAAAGGATAGAACCATGCGCAAATTACCGAAATGGCTGGGCTGGACACTTAAAGTGATCGGGTGGATGTGCCTGATCCTGGTATGTCTGGTGGTGCTGGCAGTCCTGATAGGATGGATAGGCGACCTGACGGCTTCCTCTCAATGGCAGGCCGGGCGCCAGCGAGCTTTGGAAAGGATCCAAAAAGCCAAGATAGCTGAGTTTCAGAGTGGTTATGATTTTGCGGTCATCGAGGCCAACGCCTGGGACTATTACCTTAAAGCCTCCGAGACCCTGGACAGCCTTAAAACAGGGAAGCTGGACAGCCTGGTCTTTGGCAAGACCTTCGATCCAAAAGAAGCAAACCGGTTCCTAACCGAATATAAAAAGGAAATTTCACTCTGGGACTCAGGGGCCTGCAGCCGGTACTGCCGCACCCCGTTCGAATACGAGAAAGGCTACACCGCCCCGATACCGAAATACATTTCCCTGCAAAAGATTCTGAAGCTGGCCCTGATCAAGGGCAGGGCAGAGATTTCTGCGGGCCGGACACAGCAGGGGGTGCTCACATATTCCAAAGCCCTGAAGACGGCCATGGACATTTCGGGCGGCTCCGAAACGGTGATAGCCCGGATGGTTGGTATAGTGGCCGGCAAATACGTTAAAAGGATCATCGTCAACGATATCGACCGGTTTGACACTGGGTCAATCATTCTTTTGCAAGAAGCCATAGAAAAGGCTGAGAAAGAATGGCCGGAGATGCATGCTTCAATTAGTATGGAAGCACTAACAACATATATGACAATTGACACTCATGGTCATTTAATCGAAGGTGGTTCTATTGGCCGGATAGACGAAGAACCTATGGTACAATTTATACGGCAGCCTGCGTATTCTCTACTTTGCTGGAATCACTTTTTCTCGCTAAAACGAAGTATGATTAACTTTTCCAGTTTGCAACAAAAATTTGCTGATGAAACAAAGGTCTGTCCGGAAAAATATTGGTCTAACATAAAACCGGCATTAAAGCAAAACGAGGAACATATAAAAAAAGTGGCCAAGGGAGACATATTTGTAACTATAGCCATGCCAAATAACACGGCGTTCTTTAAAAGTGAGTATGAGCTAAGAATGGGCTTAAGGGTCATTAAGGATGCTTTACTGCTGAGGAACTACCGCCTGAAAAACGGCAAATATCCTGCCAAGCTACTCCAAACAGTCAAAGACAGTCCGGAGAATAACGACATTGCCAACGGACTTCCGTTAAGGTATGTTGTCAATCAAGACAAGACGGTTTGGCTTTACAGCGTAGGTCTTAATCTGGCAGATGACGGCGGGAAGAACTTTGTCCTTTCAGAGGGCATAACCAGAAGCACGGTCAATGAAGCTCAGGATGATATCGGGATCAAGTTAGAGTAGGGTTAAAAGAATATAATCCAAAACCACCATCAGGAGGATAATATGCCATTAGTCGGAACCCGCGAGATGTTCAAAAAGGCCTATGAAGGCGGCTATGCCGTCGGGGCCTTCAACGTCAACAACATGGAGCTGCTCCAGGCCATCGCCGACGCCGGGCACGAGGAGAGATCCCCCCTGATCCTGCAGGTGTCCTCCGGGGCCCGCAAGTACGCCCGCCGGGAGTACCTCACTCATCTGGTGAAAGCCGCGGTGGAGACCTATCCCGACCTGCCCATCGCTTTACACCTGGACCACGGCGACAGCTTTGAGCTGTGCAAGGCCTGCGTGGACGACGGCTTCTCATCGGTGATGATAGACGCCTCGCATTTCGGCTTCGAGGAGAATGTCCACATCACCAAGCAGGTGGTGGAATACGCCCATGCCCGAAATGTTCCCGTTGAGGCCGAGCTGGGCAAGTTGACCTCGACCTCGGACGAGCCCGGCGCCAAGGAATCCGTTTACACCGACCCCGACGAGGCCAAGCGGTTCGTGGAACTGACCGGATGCGATTCCCTGGCCATATCCATCGGGACCTCGCACGGGGCCTACAAGTTCAAGGGCGAGCCCACCCTGGACTTCGCCCGGTTGGAGAGGATCCAGAAACTTCTTCCCAACTATCCCATAGTGCTGCACGGGGCCTCATCTGTCCCCAAAGAC
>JAURWH010000138.1 GCA_030655055.1 bacterium | reverse complement strand
CGCCCGGGAAATAGCCGAAAAAATATTTAAACTTTCAGCATAAACCAATGTTCGGAAAAATCAAAAAGATCCATTTTGTGGGGATCGGCGGGATCGGGATGAGCGGCATCGCCGAGGTCCTGCTGAACCTGGGCTACCAGGTCTCCGGCTCGGACCTGAAACTGTCCGAGGTCACCGACCGCCTCCAGCAGATGGGGGCCAGGATCGCCGAGGGCCACCGGCCCGAGAACCTGGGCCAGGTGGAGGTGGTGGTCACCTCCTCGGCCGTCCACGACGACAATCCCGAGGTCCGGGCCGCCCGGGACCGCAAGATCCCGGTGATCCGGCGGGCCGAGATGCTGGCCGAGCTGATGCGGATGAAATACGGCATCGGGGTGGCCGGCACCCACGGCAAGACCACCACCACCTCCATGATCGGGCAGGTGCTGACCAAGGCCGGGATGGACCCCACCCTGGTGATCGGCGGCAAGGTGAAAACCCTGGGCAGCAATGCCAAGCTGGGGGCCGGCCAGTACCTGGTGGCCGAGGCCGACGAGTTTGACCGTTCGTTCTTAAAACTTTCGCCCACCATGGCGGTGATCACCACCATCGAGGCCGAGCATCTGGACTGTTACAAGGACCTGGACGAGATCAAGAACGCCTTTGTGGAGTTCGCCAACAAGGTCCCGTTCTACGGGGCCATAGTGGCCTGCCTGGATGAAAAGGGGGTCCAGGCCATCCTGCCCCGGCTGGAGAAGCGCTGCATCACCTACGGCTTTTCTCCCCAGGCCGAGCTCAAGGCCAAAGATGTCAAGTTCAACGGTATGGAAACCTCCTACACCGCCTTCAACGGCCGTGGGGAGTTCGGGCAGATCAGGCTGAAACTGCCGGGGATGCACAACGTCAAGAACTCCCTGGCGGCGGTGGCGGTGGGACTGGACCTGGAGATCCCGTTCAGCGTCATCGCCCAGGCCCTATACGAGTTCAGCGGGGTTTACCGCCGGTTCGAGATCAAGGGGGAAAAGAACGACATCCTGGTGATAGACGACTACGGGCACCATCCCACCGAGATCGAGGCCACGCTTAAGGCCGCCAAGGACGCCTTCGGCCGCCGGGTGATCGCGGTATTTCAGCCGCATCTTTACAGCCGCACCCGCGATTTTTACAGGGAATTCGGTTCGGCCTTCTATCAGGCAGATATTTTGATCGTCACCGGCATCTATCCGGCCCGGGAACAGCCGATCGAGGGGGTCAGTGGCAAACTGGTGGCCGACGCCGCCAGGGAACTGGGGCACCGTCAGGTGCATTACATCGAACAAAGGTCACAAGTGGCCGCCGAGCTTAAAACCATGGCCCGGCCCGGCGATATCATAATAACTTTGGGAGCCGGCGATATCTACAAGGCCGGGGAGGAATATTTGAATGGTTAAAACATCAAAGATACTCGATCTGCCCCAGGGGCTGGCCGGGGAATTCCTTTTCAACGAGCCGCTTAGCGGGCACACCTCTTTCCGGATCGGGGGGCCGGCGGAACTGCTGGCCATTCCCTGGGGAGAGCAGGCCTTGTCCGGATTATTGGCCCGGATAAAAAAGCAGAAGCTGAATTTTTATGTGCTGGGCAACGGCTCCAACCTGCTGGTCGAAGACCGGGGATACAAAGGGGTGGTGATCAAGATTGCCAGGGGCTTCAAGAATCTTTCCCGGGACAAGAACCGCCTGACGGTGGACAGCGGATATTCCCTTCCGGCCCTGGTGGATTACTGCGCCAGGGAGGGTCTGTCCGGGATGGAGTGGGCGGTGGGGATCCCCGGCTCCATTGGCGGGGCGCTGGTGATGAACGCCGGGGCCTACGGCGGACAGATGGCCGACTCGGTAAAAAAGGTCTGGGGGCTGACCCCGGAGGGAAAGAAGCTGAGGCTTTCCCCCAAGCAGATAAATTTTTCCTACCGCCAGGCCAATTATCCCAAGGGGTTTGTGATCACCGGGGCCGAACTGGAGCTTAAGCCGGGACGCCGGAGCAGCATTGAGAAAACCATGAACCTCTACCTTTCCAAACGCAAGAAGAACCAGCCCCTCACCCTGCCCTCGGCCGGGTGCATCTTCAAGAACCCGCCGGGCGATTCTGCCAAGAGGCTGATAGCGGTGGCCGGGATGAAGGGCCAGAAGCTGGGCGGGGCGGCGGTCTCGGTCAAACACGCCAATTTCATAGTCAACCAGGGGGGAGCCAAGGCGGCCGAAGTGCTGGCCCTGATAAAAAAGATCCAAAGCCAGGCCTACCAGCGGCTGGGCATCAGGCTGATCCCCGAGGTCAAGATCCTGGGGAAATAACGAAGGGGCTTTTGACCGGCTATACAGGAATTTTACTTTATAATGAAACAATATTTTGACAGAGGGCAGGCCTTAAGGGTCAGAAAACGGGAAGGGCGCAAAAAGCGTTTCCGGCTGCTGGCAGTGCTGCTGGTCATGGCCGGATTGGCCTTTGGCCTGCGGACCGGCTGGACCTGGATCCTGAAAAAAGGGGCATTGAAGATCACCTCCATAGAAGTATACGGACAGCGCCTGGTCTCGGCCCAAGCCATTACGGAAATGGCGCAGAGGAACTTGGGGCGGACCTTTTGGAAGGTGGACGGGAAAGGGATCAATAAAAGCCTGCCCCAAAGATACCCGGCCATCAAAAGAACCTCGGTCACAGCCCTGCCCTGGGGAACCTTAAGGCTGACGGTGGAAGAACGGCAGGCCATGGCAGTACTGGAGTCTGACACCCTGATGGCCATGGACGAAGAAGGCGTGGTGTTTCCCGGCAGTTTTTCCGGAAACCTGCCCAGGTTGAGGATCTTGGGCACCAGCCAGCCCGGACGGCACCGGGCCATCAATCTGATAACAGTGGCTGATAACCTGGACCGGGAATGCACGGTGGATCCCGGAGACGAAGAAGATATCAAACTGCGTCTGGCGGACGGCACCCTGGTTCATTTTGGCAACGGGAATTTTTCCGACAAATATTCCCGGCTGGCCGAGGTACTAAAGAATCAGGAAAACAACGGCCTAAAGTCGGCGGAGATAGACCTGAGGTTCAAGGACCAGGCGGTGATATCGGGCCAGGTGGCCCAGAACCAGGCGGGAGCGCCATAACCCAAGAAACCCCAAGAATGATCTATCCCAGGACATTTTTTGACAATAATAGACATTGTGAATATAGTCAAGAAGCAATCAAGATCTACCCAGGAGCGAACTGGGGAATGAATATAAAGGAGGCCCGAAAATAATATGGCGAACACCATAGTGGGGTTGGACCTGGGTACCACTAAAATTGCCTGCATCATTGCCGAAGTGGACCGGGACGAATTGAAGATAGTGGGGGTGGGAACCTGCAACTCCAGCGAAGGCCTGCGCCGGGGGGTGGTGGTCAACCTGGAGAAGACCGCCAAGGCCATCGAAAAGGCGGTCTCCGACGCCGAGCAGATGGCCGGGATCAAGGTGGATTCGGTCTACGCCGGCATTGCCGGGGATCACATCCGCTCCATCAACTCCCGGGGGGTGATCGCGGTGGCCCGGGGCAGCCAGGAGATAACCCAGTCCGACGTGGACCGGGTGATTGACGCGGCCCAGGCGGTCTACGTTCCCATGGACCGGGAGATGCTGCACGTCATTCCCCAGGGCTTTATAGTGGACACCCAGCGGGGGATCAAGGACCCCATCGGGATGTCCGGGGTGCGGCTGGAGGCGGAGGTCCACATCGTGACCGGGGCGGTGACCTCGGCCGAGAACATCTATAAAAGCATCAAGCGGGCCGGGCTCAAGGTCAACGACCTGGTGCTGCAGCCCCTGGCCTCCAGCTACGCGGTGCTGACCCCGGACGAGAAAGCGCTGGGGGTGGCCCTGCTGGACATCGGCGGCGGAACCACCGACATCGCGCTGTTCTACGAGGATGCCATCTGCCATACCGCGGTGATCGGGCTGGGCGGGCACAACCTGACCAATGACATCGCCATCGGCTTGAAGACCCCCTACGAGCAGGCCGAGCTGATCAAGCAGAAATACGGCTGCGCCACCATCAGCGAGGTCAAGGAGGACGAGATGATAGCGGTATCAGGGGTGGCCGGCCGCGAGGAGCGGACCATCTCCCGCCAGGTGCTGGCCCAGATCATAGAGCCCAGGATGGAGGAGATCTTCAGCCTGGCCCACCGCGAGATCAAGCGGGCCGAGGCCGGCGAGACCATCGGAGCCGGGATAGTGCTGACCGGCGGCAGCGCCAAGATGGCCGGGGCCACGGTGCTGGCCGAGCAGGTGTTCAACCAGCCGGTGCGGGTGGGCGAGCCCAAGGGCCTGGGCGGGATCACCGACCTGGTGCGCGACCCCAAATACGCCACGGCGGTGGGGCTGGTGCTTTACGGCTACGAGAAGCGCTTCAAGAAGGACGGTCCGGGAATAGACGAATCCCACCTGTTCGAATCACTGATGGGCAAGATGAAGGGCTGGTTCTCCGACCTGTTCAACGGGTAAGATCAGATCACGGTTTAGATGTCATCCCGAGGCATGCCCTGAACCGGCAAGGCGCTTGACTTTTGAAGGGACACATCCTGCCTGGCAAATTGAGTGATGGTTCGGTTTGTCCGGCGATGACGTCCTGCTCACCATGACAATAAGTACTAAAAGGCAAACAAACATACAGGGGAAGATACCATGAGCGAAGAAAAAAAGTTCTTAGACCGGCAAATAGCGCTGGCTTTGGCCGAGCCGGAGCAGGAAATAACAAACAATGAAGAAAAACCAAAAAAGGGAGGACGGGTCATGTTGGAATTCGAAGAAGAAGTAAGCACCGGCGAATGCTTCATCAAGGTGGTGGGAGTGGGCGGGGCCGGCGGCAACGCCATCAACCGGATGGCCGAGGCCGGCCTGAAGGGCGTGGATTTCGTGGCGATCAACACCGACATGCAGGTCCTGAAGAAATCCCAGGCCCAACAGACCGTGCAGATAGGCACCAAGCTGACCAGGGGCCTGGGCTCGGGCGGCAACCCCGAGATCGGGCGCCGGGCCTTTGAAGAGGACAAGGAAAGGATCACCGAGATCCTGAAGGGCACCGACATGCTGTTCGTGGCCGCCGGGATGGGCGGAGGCACCGGCACCGGGGCCGCTCCCATGGTGGCCCAGCTGGCCCGGGAGAATCAGGTACTGACCGTGGGCGTGGTCACCAAGCCCTTCGAGTGGGAAGGCCGCCAGCGCCTGATGCAGGCCGAGGAAGGTATCCGGGAGCTGAAGGAGAACGTGGACACCCTGATCGTCATCCCCAACCAGAGGGTGCTGACCGTTGTCGGCAAGCAGGCCAAGCTGACCGAATCCTTCAAGATCATCGACGACATCCTGCTGAAGGCGGTGCGGGGCATCTCCGACCTGATCACCGTTCCCGGCCTGGTCAACGTGGACTTTGCCGACGTCCGTTCGGTGATGATGGAGCGGGGCGACGCGTTGATGGGAGTGGGCGTGGCCCAGGGCGAGAACCGGGCCATCCTGGCCGCCCAGGAAGCCATCGCTAATACCCTGCTGGAGGGCGTCTCCATCAGCGGGGCCAAGGCAGTGCTGCTGAACATCTCGGCCGGCGACGACCTGACCATGCACGAAGTTGACGAGGCCGCCAAGGAGATCCGCCAGGCCGCCGGCGAAGGCGCCAACCTGATCTTCGGTACGGTGATCGACGAAACTTCCAACGGCAACATCACCATCACCGTGATCGCCACCGGACTGGGCAGCCCCACCAGCAAGCTGGAGAAGGACATCCCCGGCGACAACCGGATAGACTTCAACCAGATATTCCGCAAGGACAATGCCCCCAAGTCCAGCTTCCAGCGCAAGGAACAGACCCAGACCGTGGTCACCAAGGGCCAGGTGGGCGTGGTGAAGCAGGACGACCTGGAGATCCCGACCTATATGCGGAGACTGATGGACTGATCTTGGGAATTGGGATCAGATATTTGGGACCAGTACTGAGGTTTGGGATTAGATAGTTGGGATTTGTGGTAGCTTATAGCTAACAGCTTACAGCTCATGGCTTCGATGCCCTGAAACGGCCAATTTTGGGGTATCTTCAAGGTTTCTATTGGCGGCAAGGTTGTTTGCTTGCTGCCGGGGTTTCCCGTTTTGATCTTTCTTCATTGTAGAAAAGCCTCATTCCAAAATATGGAACGGGGCTTTTCTTTTACCTGCTTAATTTCCTTGACCCCGGGCTTTTATATTTCGTATAATAAACTATCGTCTTTGCCCCTCTCCACGGCACCTTTAAACTAAGATCGATGCCTGTATGAGAAAAACGATGACCTGCATTCTGGCGCTGCTGATCACCTTCTCCTGCTTTGCCGCTTTTGAGGAGACCGCCACCGATGCCCGTCTGGTAGGCATGGGCGGGGCCGGAGTGGCACTGGGAGACTATCTTTCAGCCGGAATGGAGAACCCGGCCCTGCCGTGCTTTGCCCCGGTCCAGACCGCCGGCAGCGGAAGCTCCATACCGTTCGGGATGACCGACCTGACAGCCGCATCGGCCCAGGCCGGGTATCAAAAAGACAAGGTGGGCCTGGCCGCCGGGTTCGTGACCATGGGCAGCGCCCTGTACCGGGAGAACACCATCAAAACTGCGGTATCATTCAGGCCTTTCAAACAGGCCGGATTTGGACTGGGGATCTCGGGCTACAACCTGTCCATTCAGCGATACGGCTCGGCCAACGCTCTGGGCCTGGATCTGGGAGTCATCGGTTCTCCCCTGGAAGACCTGACCATGGCGGCGGCGGCCAGGAACATCAACCGGCCCCGGATCGGCAGTTCTGATGAAGAGATAGCCCAATGGCTGGATTGGGGGGTCTCATACAGCCTTTTGAACCAATTGACATTCGCTTTCCAACTGCAGAGCCAGCAAGGCTATAATTCACAGATACGGTTCGGCCAGGAGTACCGGCATAACAGGCATCTAGCCTTAAGGGCCGGGTTCTCCAGCCAGCCGTCATCCTTCAGCTTCGGGCTGGGATTGTCCGCAAAAAAGTTCAGGGTGGATTACGCCGTGAAGACCCACAGCTGCCTGGGCCTGGGGCATTGCCTGACGGTCAGCTACATTTTAAAACAAACTGCCTGGCCGGAGGAAACCGTTCCGGTGGTTTCCGAGTCCGCTCCAAAAATTCCGATCCAAAGCCTGGATATCAATACCGCCACTGCTAAAGAGCTGGAGATCCTGCCGGGGATCGGCGCCAAGACAGCGGGGCAGATCGCGGCTTTCCGGGACAGCGCCGGGGCCTTTGCCTTTTTGGACGACCTGGGGAGTATCCAGGGCATCTCCCGTCGCACTTTGGAAAACATGGCGCCTTTCGTCAATCTGAAATTCAAACCGGAACAACCGGCGGCCAGGGTAAACATAAATACGGCGGATCAGAAGGCCCTGGAAGCCCTGCCGGAGGTAGGTCCCGGCACTGCCGCAGACATTCTGGAATACCGAAGCGCTCATGGTCCATTTGCCCAGATCGAGGACCTGATGAATGTCAAGGGCATCGGCCGGAAGACGTTTGAGAAGATCAGGGACCTTATTACCATTGAGTAACTTCGGGATGTTTTGTAATAAGTGAAACGTGAATTGTGAATCGTGAGATGTAGGCAATCCTTCGACCCAGGGCAAGGAAACGTCAAACACCAAACAGCCCTTCGACATGCTCAGGGCAAGTAAACACCAAACATTAGATGGTAAACATGCCCAAGCGTCTTCTTCTGATATTCTTGCTGCTGTTGCCTTCCGCCATCCTCTTTTCCCAGGATCTGCCGGAAACAGAGGACGAAGAATTGATCCAGGAATACGCGGATCATCTCTCGTATCTTAGCTCTCATCCGGTCAACCTGAACCATGCCGGGCTGGATCAGTTGCTGCTGCTGCCGGGGATCACCGCCTATCAGGCGTTAAAGATCGGCGATTACCTCAAACAGAACCCCAATCTCAACCGGCCGGAGATGCTGGTTCAGGATTCGGTGATGGATCAAGCTGCCTTTGAATCCATTCTGCCGTACATCTGCATAGACGGAAGCATCTCTGTAAAAAAGCCTTTGGTAAAAGCGTCATTTAAAGCTAAAAGAGCCTGGCCCTTGTCAGAAGAAATGGAACTGGGCAAATATGCCAACTCTCCCTGGGATTTTAGGGAAAAATTTACGGCAAATGTTTTTCCCAATTACGAAGCGTTTGTCCAAGCCCAAAAAGACGCTGGAGAGGGCAGTTTAAAGGATTTTTATTCGGCCAATCTGTTTTACAACTCCCCCCAAGGCCGTTATTCCTGGGCGGCGGGCGATTTCGGTTCCCGGATAGGCCAGGGACTGATCCTTGGAGGCGGAGGGAGATCAATTGTCTCGGCCGGGTGGACCCAGGCCAACCTTAAACAGGCTCAACTGATCAAACCCTATCACAGTGGGAGCGAATCGGCTTTTTTGCGGGGACTGGCCGGTCAGACGGAATTGCCTTATGATCTCACTCTTTTGGCGCTTTTTTCCCATAAACGGGTTGATGCCAAACTTGACTCCATGGGCCAGATCGCCGGCATTTACACCGACGGATACCACCGTGATCCTTCCGAAATTGCCAATAAGAACAAAGCCAGCGAAAGGATAGCAGCGGCCCGGCTGGGTTGGAAACAAGGCCGTTCCATTGAGTCAGGAGTCACTGTTTGCCAGGCTGCATACTCACCAGGACTTAACGACAGCCTTTTCTTCCGGGCCAATGCCGGGGTTGATGTCCGGCTGATGTTTCCCGGGTTATGGCTGGCGGCGGAAATGGCCGGTTCAGGTGCGGGTCAGACAGCCGCCAATGCCGCCCTGGGTTTCCGCAGCGGCCCGGCCGAATCCTATATAGCCTATTACCGATATGGGGAAGATTACAAAGCGCCCAGGTTCGGGGCCATGGAATACTACGGCGGCCGGGACGAGCAGGGGGCTGTGATCAGCTCCACCGTCAAAGTACCGTTCAAGAACAAGATCAGCGGACTGGGTTACCTGTTCCACCCCCTTTCGGCCGGGGCACAGATAGCGAAAGGTCAAGGCGGTTACCAGTTGGAATTTGCCGCCGAAAATGATATAATAAAAGACTTGAAGCTTTCCTGGCGCTGGCGGCAAAAGGGCAAATACGAGATCCATTCCGGCGATGGGGAAAACGATTTTGAAGCCCTGGAGGTCAAGACCTCATACAAGCTGTCGCTGGCCTGGGACATCAGCCGCCGGCATACATTTTACGGGCATTATCAGCAAGCGGGTTACCGGGTCCCGCTGCTGCAAACCAGGGAGCGGGGCGAATGCCTGGATCTGGGGCTTAAATACAAAGCCGGCCGAAACATCTCCATATTGGGGCAAAGCGTCCTGTTCAACACCCAGGGCTACGACGCCCGGCTTTACGCCTCCGAGCCGGAGCTTTTGAACGACGCCTCGTTCCATGGCTATTGGGGGCGGGGCCGCCGCGATGCAGTGGTCTTAAGGTATGGTTTTGGGAAATGGGCCAGGCTGGACCTGAAAGCCGTCCGGGAGATCAGAGATTACGAAAACGAGACCACCCGGAAGACCGAGGCGGGAATGCAGTTGGAAGTGATGATACCATAGTTTATTTTTTACCACAAAAGCATGCCCTGAGCTGCCAGACTGAGCCAGCCGAAGTCCAAGCCGAATGTGCACATAAGACACAAAACAAAGCCAAAAAAGGAGTGGGAAATGAGAACCGTTATCGTGCTATGCTCAATGATACTGATGTTTTCCTTCACCGGTATCCAGGCCCAGACCGAAACTGTCCCAGTCGTGGGCGACAGCATCCAGTCTCCGATCAGCGACCCACCCCAGGTCCAGGAAACACCAATTGCAACGGAAATCCCCGTAATGACAGCCGCTCAGGCAATGACAAAAAGTGGAAGCCTGAAAAATAACGGGTTGACGGGAACGGTGCTTTTTAGTTGTAATGGCTTGTATTTTTACAATAAGAGCGTAGAATCGTATCCTGAGTATGATTATGACTGGTCTACGGGGACAACCATAATAACCGAACATGAAACAAACTATAGAACATCGATGTATTCAATATTGCTCAACGCCAATTATTTTGTGACTGATGGATTTTCTCTTGGTGGAACTTTAGGCGTCTTGTCAATGACCTATAAGTGGGAAAGCGATCACGAAGATTATTCATACTACTATTATGATGATGGGTACAGTTTTTCGGCGAATTTGATCGGCCCCCGCCTGGCTTATTACCATGGCAGGAAAGACAGCAAAGTTATTCCCTTTGCCGCCTTTGAATACGACTTGCTGACATCTGACTTTTACAATGACAACGCCATCAGGATCGGAGCCGGTGTGTTGCTGCAGCCCAGACCGCATTTGGGCATCTCCTTTGGGCTGGATTACCTGAAGTTTGGCGAAGAGGAAAAGTCCACCAATATAATAGGCGTTTTGGGATTGACCGGAATAATTTACTAAACTGGAGATATAAATGATCATCACCATTCTGGCAACATTGTTCGTACTGGGAGTACTGGTCTTCGTTCACGAGCTGGGCCACTATTGGGCGGCCCGGAAGGTCGGGATCAAGGTCCTTAAGTTCTCGCTGGGGTCCGGTCCCAAGCTGGCGGGTTTCAAAAAAGGCGACACCGAGTTCATCCTCTCGGCCCTGCCCCTGGGCGGCTACGTCAAGCTGGCCGGTGAAGAGGCCTTTGAGGATAACTACCAGGTACAGCCCGGCGACTACATGGCCGCGCCCTGGTGGGGCAGGGTCTTCATGGCGTTCATGGGTCCGGCGGTGAATCTGATATTCGCCTTTCTGCTGTTCATCCTGATCGGCTTTGCCGGGATCCGGGTGCCGGACTTTGCCCCGGTGATCTCCAAGGTCCAGGCCGGCACGGCGGCCCAGCAGATGGGTATCCGGCCGGGCGATATCATTGTCTCCATCCAGGGCCGGGCGATAAGCTCCTGGCACCAGATACAGCTCGTTACCGATAGCCTGGCCAAGGCCAAGTCTGCCGATGCCCTGACTGTGGGCATTGCCCGGGAGGGCGCGGTCAGCGAACTTAATGTTTCCTCCACCAGTGAAAAGCCCTGGCATGCCGGCCTGGAGCCCAGCATCCAGCCCCAGCTGGGCGAGGTGACCCTGGGCATGCCGGCCTATCAGGCCGGGCTTACCAAGGGCGACCTGGTGCTGTCGATCAACGGCCAGCCGGTCAACAGCTGGGACGAGATGCGGCTCACCATATACAAAAATGCCGACAAGGAAGTCGGTCTAAAAGTACTGCGCCAGGGTGACACCCTGGATCTGAAGATCGTTCCGATAGAGCAGGACATGCCCGGCTATGGCAAAGTGGGGGTGATCGGGGTGACGCCTATCCAGTTCGGCAGTTATAAGATCCGGCTGGGTCCGCTAGAATCCTTGACCGCGGCCTTTTTGAACACTTCCAGCATTGTGGGGCGCACCTACAGCCTGCTGGGCAATATTGCCACCAAGCCCAAAAACGCCAAACAGCTGGGCGGGATAATGATGATCGGCCAGATGGCCGGCCAGACCGCCCAAAAGGGTTTCTCCGATCTGCTGTTCCTGATGGCGGTGCTGTCCATCAGCCTGATGGTGATAAACCTGCTGCCGCTTCCCATCATGGACGGGGGAGTGATCTTCTTCTGCCTGCTGGAGGGCCTGCGCAAGAAACCGTTGTCCAACAAGGTTCAGATGGTGATCCAGCAGATCGGGTTCGGGTTCATCATCATGCTTTTTGCCTGGACCATCTTCAACGACTCCATGCGGATATTCAACCGCCATTCGGCGCTGAAAGACCAGGGACAGCAACAGGAGCAGAATAAATAGGAAATATTCAAATGGGAAATCGGAAGTGAATGAAATAAAGGGGAGCTATAGCCTGGATACAGTTAGCAAACAGTTTCCCAGTTCCTATTTCCCATTTATTTATTTGCTTCCTGTTTGATTGATATTGACTTTTAAGGTTTAAGCCTGCTATAATAAATTTTCTATAGCCAAATAAAATTTTCACATAATATACTGAGGGGAGGAACTTTTTTGAAAACCTATACTGCCGAAAAGATCCACAACTTAGTGCTGGCCGGACACGGCGGCTGCGGAAAAACAACTTTGGCCGAGGCTTTGATGCATCTGGTCCGGCCGGTCGAACGGCTGGGCCGGGTGGACGACGGCAATACCATGTTCGACTTCGACCCCGATGAGGTGACCCGCAAGATCTCCATTTCCTCGGCCCTGGCGGCCTGCGAATACGGGGACCACAAGATCAACATCATCGACACCCCGGGCTACGCCGACTTCGCCGGCGAGGTCAAGGCCGGCCTGAGGGTGGCCGACTGCGCCGTGATAGTGGCCCAGGCTGTCTCCGGCATAGAGGTGGGCACCGACAAGACCTGGAAGTACGCCGACGAGATGAACCTGCCCCGGGCCCTGTTCATCACCCGGATCAAAAAAGAGCATTCCGATTTTTACCGGACACTGGAACAGGCCCAGGACATGTTCGGCAACCACCTGACGGCCATGACCCTGCCCTGGGGCGAGCAGGCCGGCCTTAAAGGGGTGATAGACCTGACCCGGATGAAGGCCTGGTCCGAGGAGAACGGCAAATCCACAGAGGCCGAGATACCGGCCGAGCTGGCCGACAAGGCCAAGAAGTTCCGGGAGCGGCTGGTGGAATCCGCCGCCGAGACCGACGACGCTCTGATGGAAAAATACCTCAGCGGCGAGCCCCTAAGCGAGGCCGAGATCGCCAACGGTTTGAAGACCGGCATCGCCAGCCAGAAGATAGTGCCGGTGTTCGCCGGCGACGGATATTTTGAGATAGGCATCAAGGCCTTTGTCTCCATCGTCAACATCTCCTTCCCCTCGGCCGCCAACATCAAAACGGTCAGCGCGGTCAAGGCCGGCACCGACGAGCAGGTGGAGATCAAATGCGACCCGGCCGGCCAGCCCCTGGCCTTCATGTTCAAGACCTCGATCGAGCCCCACGCCGGCAACCTGAACTTCTTCCGGGTCTATTCCGGGTCCATTGAAACCGGCACCGAGCTTTACAACTGCTCCCGGAGCAAGGCCGAGAAATTCGGCCAGCTGTTCTACCCCCTGGGCAAGGAACGGGCCGACGCCACCAAGATCGGCACCGGAGACATCGGGATCGCGGTCAAGCTCAAGGACTCCGGCACCGGCGACACCATCGGCCAAAAGGCCCACCCGGTGATCCTGCCGGCCATCATCCAGCCCAAGGCCTCCATCTCCATCGCGGTGGAGCCCAAATCCAAGGACGACGAAGGCAAGCTGACCACCGGCCTCTCCAAGATCCGGGACGAGGACCCCACCTTCACCTACGGCTTCGTGCCCGAGATCAGGCAGACCCTGATCAACGGTCTGGGCGAGCTGCACCTGGATCTGATGGTCGGCCGTCTGAAGCGGAAGTACAACGTGGAGGTCAACCTGCTGAAACCCCGGATACCATACCGCGAGACCATCACCAAGAAGGTGGAGCATTCCGAATACAAGCACAAGAAGCAGACCGGCGGGCACGGCCAGTACGGGCACGTGGTGCTGCGGCTGGAGCCCATGCCCCGCGGCTCGGGCTTTGAGTTCGTGGACGCCATCGTGGGCGGGGTGGTCCCCAACAACTTCATCCCCTCGGTGGAAAAGGGGGTCAGGGCGGCCATGAACGAAGGCGCGGTGGCCGGCTATCACATCGTGGACGTCAAAGCCACCCTGCACTTCGGCTCCTACCACCCGGTGGACTCGGCCGGCACCAGCTTCGAGATCGCGGCGGTCCACGCCCTTAAGCAGGGCGTGCTGGACGCCAGCCCGGTGCTGTTGGAGCCGGTGATGAAGCTGGAGGTGACCGCCCCCGAGGAATTCGCCGGCCAGGTGATGGGCGACCTTAACTCCCGGCGGGGACGGATCCAGGGGATGGAATCAGCCAAGGGGATGCAGGTGGTGAAAGCCACCGTGCCCCAGGGCGAGATGTACAAGTATTCCACAGCCTTGCGCTCCATGACCCAGGGCCGGGGCAGTTTTGAGATGGAGTTCTCGCACTACGAGGACGTGCCGTATGAGACCACCCAGAAGATCATCGCCGAGGCCCAGAAGGAGAAAGAGGAGAAGAAGTAACCTTTGCCCCCTGGGTTATAATAGCCACAGAAAGCACAAAAACACAAAGGGGTTAATACACCCGGAACCAATACCGGCAGGGACATAGCGCGATGGGTCTCTACAATATCCAGGAAACAAACCCCCGGTCTTTAAAAAGACCGGGGGTTTGCTGTTTGAACCGGGAAAACGGTATATGTGTACAACTTCTTGGTAAATAAACGATTGTAATCCTGCGCACAGGCCGTTGCGCGCACTGTAAAGCCAGCCAAACAATGGGTAGAGGTCACCAAACATGGGGTTTAGGTCGCCAAACATTAGGCAGAGCTGACCGTCAATGACGCAGAGACACTCATCAGTCTTACAGAGACCGCCAAGAGTATCGCTGAGGGTGACCCGAGTCTTACAGAGGCCGTCCCGAGTTTCGCAGAGCCCGCCCCGAGTCTTGCAGAGACCGTCCCGAGTGTTGCAGAGACCGTCCTGAGTCTCGCAGAAACCATCCCGAGTCTCGCAGAGACCGTCCAGAGTCTGGTAGATAACATCCCGAGCCTCGCAATGACTACCCCGAGTGCCGCAGAGAACTCCAAGCATGTTACAGAAAGGGACCAGCGGACCGCAGTGATGAACCCGCATGATGAAAAGAGGGATTGCTTCGTTTGAAAAGCAAGAACTCCTCTAACAATGACCTCCATGCGTCCCGGAAAGGTGAATCCGCAAAGTAGTAAGCTGGTAGCGAAAAGTATAAAGCTGAAAGCTTATGGCGTAAAGCTACCCCCGTATTAAGTAGAAACCGCTAAGCATAAAGTATTAAAGGCAAAACTGGGATCTGAGTGTATTAAAAAATTAGTTAGTATCATTTATTATTATTAATATTTAAAACACTTGACAATTATTGTTCAAAACTGTTATATTTATTATTCTAGACATTAATTGTGTGGAAATAACCATTAACAATATTATAAATTTTGGGTAACGAAAACACTGATAATAATAAAAAGCCTAAATGTCTCCGCTAGAAAGTTCAGACATTGAGGATTTTAATTTTAAATATTAGATTTGGGTGGTTTTTTAGAATTAAATCCATTATTTACACCAAAAGAATAATGGGCACACCAAATGTCACTTTCCGACATAAATACTGTATTAATAAATTGAGCAAATTTTACCCAGAGAGGTTTACTAAAGTGATACGCCACCTATCTTTTTCAACTAAATGTAAAATAAATCAATATTGTAATAGGAGAAACGTATGAAAAAGGTGCTACTCTTGGTAATGTTTATTGGTTTTTCTAACATTTTGTACGCACAATCAACTTATTTTGAAGTACAAGGAGGAATCTGGCTAGATCCTGCTACAATAGTGAAGACTATAGAGTTTAATAAATTAACAGAATGTAACTTTGTTGAAGGCAAATTAAACTATTGTTATTCTGGGCCGACTTACAATTGTAGTCAGGCACCATACTTGAGAATTGAAAAATGGGGTGTTAAATATATTGTCAATCCTTTAAATGGATCGATATCGACACAATATTTAACATTACTCAGTGCGGAAATTGTTACTTTCAGCAAATTTCCTGCACTAAAAATGCTATATGGTACGCTCGATGACTTATATTTCACTTCTGTTATTAATGATATAAGTTACCGCATTACTTTGTATGATGATGGGATTTATAGTGATGAAAAGGGAAGACCATGGATTGTTTTTTATTCTGAAGTACCAGAAAATACAACCAAAGCAGATGCGTACACACATAATAGCACTAAATATATAATTCCACGCATAATGCTAAATGACGCAATAATAAATACCAACAAAAAACTATTCGAACGGGCCGCCTTTTTTGCGGATTATTTTACAAGTAATTATGATGCAAACAAACCTGACAACTATTCCACAACAACATCTACAGGCTGGTTTTGTGAAGAACTTGGCATCCCCGTAACTTCTATGGAACATTTCATGGATCCCATAAGCCATAGGGGTTATGGACCCCTTAATTTAGCAGGTCTTGAAGTATTTCCAAGATATAAGAGTGCAGGTAACAAATGTCAAGAATATTACAATACGGCATTAACTGAGTATGCAAATGGAAATATTGATATAGCTGTCCAGCATCTTACTTGGGGCCTACATTTTGTGCAAGATGCCTGCATCCCTCTGCATGATGATCCTGTTTGGGGAACAGCTGATGAGGATGTCGTAGAAGCCAAGAATCGTGCAAAGTGGTATCATAAACCAGCAGAGGATGCTCTATGTGGCATGATAAATAGCCCTTTGTTTTCTAATTATCGCTATGAAGGTGGAAAATATGAAATTGCTGATCCCCACGGTAGTGGGGTAACCGCTTTTAGTTGGGTGGATGCTAATGCACATAAATTTTACGATTTAAGGCCCTTATCGGATAATGTTTTGTTCCCTCCAGCAGATGACATTATGGTAGTAGCCAACGAAGTTGCACCATATTTTTGGGCAACGTCTACGGGTTTTGTTAACTATTTTTGTGACAATGTTTCAGGTTGCCCAATAGGTGCAAAAAACGACATTGCATATCCGCCATATCATTTTTCCAAGGAGCCAGGGCCATCTGATGCAAACGAAATTACTTTTATTTGGAGTGACTGTGCAAATGCCCAGGCATTTAGATTATATTTTTGGCCATATAATCAGCTCCCTATATTATCGAACATTCAAATGATTCAGATACCTCAAGAATATTGGCCCAGTATGCCAATTTATACGATAACAACAGCAAATGGTTTGCCAATTGATTGGATAAATTATCGTTTTGCAATAACAACCATAAATAATTGGGGGGTTGAAACAGAATTTTCAAGAACTTATTGTTACCAAGATGTTTGTCCGGCAAACTTTTACGGGACGGTAATGAATTCATCGCAGGTTAAATTGCAATGGACTGATAATAATGACAATGAAGATGCATTCTTGGTTTGGTGTAGCACCGACCCTAACATCTTTCCGGAACAACCAGCCATTATTGTAGACCCCTTGCCTGGTATTTATGGAATGGGAGAGTGTATAGTGCCTGGTTTAGCACAGGGTCAGATATACTACTTTATGATCAAAGCCCGTAGACCGACAGATTTGACTAATTGTGCGACCACAGAAGTAAATATGGCAGAACCAGGTATACCTACGATAAGATGTGAGATAATGAGTGGTGGGCCTGGTGGGTGGGAGGCTGGTTTCCGTGGTCCAGTAGTGACTGCTAACACAGAACCAAACATGAACGCAGGCACAACGACTACAATCGAAATTGAACGAAAAACGGGTGCTAATGGATTGTGGCAGTTAATCAGTCAGGAGTCGATTTTCACACGCTCAGGAAATATTTATTTGGATGAAGTTGCTTTCAACCAGGACTATTGGTATAGGGCGCGAGCGGTTAACGGTATTGCAGCATCAGTTTACACGCCAGAATGTAATATAACTCGCTATCAACTCTATTTAAAGGCACCAACGATAACCGATGTGACAACTGATGGGCATAGTATACTTGTTGAATGGTGTGATTCCACAAGATCAGAATATATGGACGGTTATAGGATATACTGGAAAAAAGCTACAGAAACGATGTGGAACAGTATATCGAGCTATGACAATGGATATACAAATAATGATTATATTTGGGGACCGTTGGAACGGTTAACGACATACCAAGTGAAAATGGCGAGATATTACTACAAGCCAGCCCCAGAAGGAGTGGAAACGGAACAAAGCCCCATCATTGCTGTTATGATACCAATAACCGGGGTAACTGGATGGAACAGTTCACGGCATTTGGTACGTACCAATGATAAGAAACTGGCGGGTACATTCTATACAGATAATCTGGTAAAATGTTGTCAATCCAAGAATAACGGATTAAGTTGGGATATTTCTGAACAGATATTCCAGGCAACAACTAATTCAGCGGTTGCAACTGCGCCAACTGGTAAAATATATACGTTCCGATCTTTTGAGGGCGAGTTGTTTATTGATTCATTAATTCCAGGTGAATCTACAATAGAATACTGTGGCACAGAGAAAGTGCCCAATGCTTATGGTACCTCTGTTTGTCAACCTGCGATAGCGATTGATGAGCGTGGAAGGTTACATTGTCTTTGGACGGCGTATGTTAATTTTACTAATTATTTATATTATGCTAAGCGGGAAAATGGAACATGGAGCATGCCATCAGAAATATATGGAAAGTCACTCCCACCATTATGGGATATGTATTATGTTTCACCCACTGTCGTTGTTTCTGCATCTGGAGATATTCATATAGCATGGTCATCAACCACAACTGATGGTATGGGGTGTCCTTACAGTGTGATATTATATTCTATAAATCTAGGGGCACCAATTATACTGGCTGGTTCAGATTTAAACAATGTAAAGAATCCTATTTTGGCTATATCAAATAATGGTATTATTGCACTATCCTGGCAACAAGGAAACTATGATCCTATTTCAGGCCAGGAGAATATGGAGATTTACCGAAGGGTAAAAAATGGTGAAAACTGGAACACGCCTTACAATGTCAGCAACAATACTGGTGCTTCACAAATGCCTGCGGTATCATATGATAATGAAGGCACTCTTCACTTGCTTTGGTCTGATAACAGCACTACAGGCTTCACTCAAGCTGTGTACCCATCTTATGAGCCTGCCAAATCCCCTGGCATATCCATTGATAATGCAGTTTTGGGGAATGAAGAAGCGCTTATCTGGTCTAATCAAAAGGCAACCGATGATGACAAAACCGTATCTATTATGCCCACGGAAGAAGAAATAACAATAATAGATCCCCCAATAGATCCCACCCAGATATTCTATCGCCGGTATAAGAATAACTCATGGTCACCCATATACCGGCTTACCGCCAGTGCCGCGCCTTCGATCTATCCCTCCCTGCCGCTAACTGATGATGCCGCCCAAATGGGCTTTTTATGGACCGAAGGAAGCGGAGTCAAATACAAACGGTTGCCAGACCTGGATGCCCCAACAGTAGTGGTAACCTATCCCAACGGTGGAGAAATGCTTTATTCCGGAAGGAGGTATAACATAACCTGGTCAAGTGCCGACAATAGAGGCCTAAAAGAGTATGTCTTGTATTATACCACCAATTATCTGACGCAAGACGACCCCACCGCCATTGATGCCGTTACACTTTGGCGTCCTGTGGCGACCGTGCCAGGCAACCTTAATTCCTATTCCTGGCGGGTACCCTATAATGTGGCTTCAACCGTTTGCAGGTTCAAGATCGTGGCTTACGATTCCAGCGGTAATACAGCAACAGACATAAGCGACAAAAGCTTCACTATTAGAAGCCGCGATATAGCAGTAGTGACCACCGACAAGGCCATAGCCTATAATAACGCTGGTAAAATAGCCCGGTCAAGCGATGGCCTGCTGCATGTCTGTTATAACGGTATAGACAGCGTGTACTATATGGCTTCGTCGGACGACGGGCAAACCTGG